>DASRFY010000062.1:0-38391 GCA_035651315.1 Burkholderiales bacterium | reverse complement strand
ATGTTCTACAAGGAGGACAAGCACGGCCAGATCCTGCAGGAAGGGATCAACGAGCCCGGCGCGATGTCCTCGTGGATCGCCGCCGCCACGTCGTACTCGACGCACGGCGTGCAGATGATCCCGTTCTACATCTACTACTCGATGTTCGGCTTCCAGCGCGTGGGCGACCTGGCGTGGGCGGCGGGCGATCAGCGCGCCCGCGGCTTCCTGCTCGGCGGCACCGCCGGACGCACCACGCTCAACGGCGAGGGATTGCAGCACGAGGACGGCCACAGCCACCTCGTCTCGTCCACCATCCCGAACTGCATCTCCTACGACCCGACCTTCGCCTATGAGCTGGCGGTGATCATCCAGGACGGCCTGCGCCGGATGGTGCAGGAGCAGGAGGACGTCTTCTACTACATCACGGTGATGAACGAGAACTACCCGCACCCGGCGATGCCGGCGGGCGCGGAGAAGGACATCCTCAAGGGAATGTACCTGCTTCGCGAAGGACGGGGGACGAAGGGCGAGGGACGAGGGCAGAAACAATCGGCGAGCGTGCAACTGCTGGGCTCGGGGACGATACTGCGGGAAGTGCTGGCGGCCGCGGACCTGCTGCAGCAGGACTGGGGCGTGGCGGCCGACGTGTGGAGCTGCCCGAGCTTCACCGAGCTGCGGCGCGACGGCATAGACGTCGAACGCTGGAACATGCTGCACCCGGAGGAAAAGCCGCGCCTGTCGCATGTCGAGCGATGCCTGAAGACGCGGCAGGGGCCGGCGATCGCCGCCACGGATTACGTGCGCACGTTCGCCGACGGCATCCGCCGCTGGGTTCCCGGCCGCTACCACGTGCTCGGCACGGACGGGTTCGGGCGCTCGGACACGCGCGAGAAGCTGCGCCACTTCTTCGAGGTCAACCGCTATTTCGTCGCGATCGCGGCGCTGAAGGCGCTGGCCGACGAGGGTGCGGTGCCGGCCGCGACGGTAAGCAAGGCGATCAGGAAATACGGCATCGATCCGAACAAGCCCAACCCGGTCACGGTCTGAGGCAGCGCCGCAGAACCACACACACAAAGGCACAACGATGGGAAGCTTGCGAGACGTCCTCGTCCCCGATATCGGCGATTTCAAGGACATTCCGGTCATCGAAGTCCTGGTCAAGCCCGGCGATTCGGTAAAAGCCGAGGATTCGCTCATCACCCTGGAATCGGACAAGGCGACGATGGAAGTACCCGCGCCTTTCGGCGGCGTGGTGAAGGACATGAAGGTCAAAGTGGGCGACAAGGTGTCGCAGGGCTCTGTCATCCTGTCGATCGAAGTGGGGGACGGAGCGCCCGCCGCTGCGAAGCCGGTGGAACCCGCGCCCGCCAAGGCGGCACCCGCCCCGCAGGCGCCGGCGCCTGCCGCCCTCGCCCCGCTCGCGCCGGCGGCCGCGCCAGCCGCGCCTGCACCCGCGGCGCCGATCGACGAAGCGGGCTTCGCGGCCGCTCACGCAAGTCCCGGCGTGCGCCGATTCGCGCGCGAGCTCGGCGTGGATCTCGGCAGGGTCGGGGGCAGCGGACCGAAAGGCCGGATACTCAAGGAGGATGTGCAGAACTTCATCAAGAGCGTGATGAAGGGCGCAGCGGGACCCGCACCGGCAGGCGGCGGCGCGGGCCTTGCGCTGGGACTGCCGGCCTGGCCGACGGTCGACTTCGCCAAGTTCGGCCCGGTGGAGACACAGGCGCTTTCCCGCATTCAGAAGATCTCGGGGCCCGCGCTGCACCGGAACTGGGTGCACATTCCGCACATCACGCAGCACGACGAGGCCGACATCACCGAGCTGGAAGCCTTCCGCAGGCAGATGGCCGAGGAAGCGAAAGCGAGCGGTGTGCGCGTCACCCTGCTCGCCTTCCTGATGAAGGCATGCGTTCCGGTGCTGAAGCAGTTCCCGGCCTTCAACTCTTCGCTCGCTCCGACCAACGACGCGCTGATCGTGAAGCGCTACTACCACCTCGGCGTGGCGGTGGACACGCCGGGCGGTCTGGTGGTGCCGGTCATCCGCGACGTCGACCGGAAGGGCGTGCTGCAGCTCGCCAAGGAACTCGGCGAAGTGAGCGCCAAGGCGCGCGACGGCAAGCTGCTGCCCGCGGACATGCAGGGCGGTAGCTTCTCCATCTCCAGCCTGGGCGGCATCGGCGGGACGCATTTCACCCCGATCATCAACGCCCCCGAGGTGGCGATCCTCGGCGTGTCGCGCTCGGCGATGAAACCGGTTTGGAAGGACGGCCAATTCGTGCCGCGGTTGATGCTCCCGCTTTCGCTGTCCTACGACCACCGCGTAATCGACGGCGCGCAGGGCGCGCGCTTCATCACCGCGCTCAATGCGGTCCTGTCGGACATCCGGCGCGTGCTTCTTTGAGGCAGCGGACAGTACACGGTGAACGGAAACCGCAACCGATGACTCTTCACCGTTCGCCGCGCGCCGTTCACTCTTCGCCGTTTGCCGTTCCCTGTTCACCGCTCCGCAAGTGACGGTGCTCGCGCCGCTCGGCATCCTGGGCGGCACCTTCGATCCGATCCACTTCGCCCATCTGCGCCTGGCGGAGGAACTCGCCGATGCCTTCGCGCTGGAGCGGGTGATCTTCATTCCGGCAGCGGTCCCGCCGCATCGCGATGCCCCGCGTGCGAGCCCCGCGCAGCGGCTGGAAATGGTGCGGCTCGCGGTCGCCGGCAATCCCCGCTTCGCAGTCGACGATCGCGAGCTGAAACGCAGTGGCGCGAGCTATACCTACGACACGCTGCAGGAGCTTCGCGCGGCCTGCGGCGATCGCCCGCTGTGCCTGATCCTGGGTGCGGACGCCTTTTCCGCTCTGACCACCTGGCATCGCTGGCAGGAATTGTTCGACCTGGCGCACATGGCGGTCGCCCGCCGCCCCGGCTTTCCGCTGGAGCAGGTCGCCGCCTCGCTGCCCTCGGCGCTGCGCGCGGAATATCTGCATCGTCTCGTCCCCCGCCCGTCGCAGCTGGCCCTGGCGCCCGCCGGACGCGTCGTGGTGCACGAAATCACCGGGTT
Organism: Burkholderiales bacterium; assembly: GCA_035651315.1. Classification (GTDB taxonomy): domain Bacteria; phylum Pseudomonadota; class Gammaproteobacteria; order Burkholderiales; family Eutrophovitaceae; genus DASRFY01. Next base: position 35,354 of record DASRFY010000062.1, on the reverse strand, counting down.
GGACATCTCCGCGACGCAGATCCGCGCCCTCTGCGCGCGCCGGGGAAGCCTGCGCTACCTGCTGCCGGATGCGGTAAGCGCGTATATCGAGCAGCACCGTCTTTACCGATGAAGTGAATCGATGCACACCGACACCGTTTGCAAGGCCGCGATCGAAGCCCTCGAGGACATCAAGGCAAAGGACATCGTCGTACTGGACGTGCGCAAGATGACCTCGCTGTTCGACTACATCATCGTGGCGAGCGCGGAGTCCACGCGCCAGGCGCGCGCGCTCGCGAGCCACGTCCAGGAAAGGCTCAAGACGATCGGCGCCCGCGTCCTGGGCGTGGAAGGCGAGCGTTCCGGCGAATGGGTGCTGGTCGATCTCGGCGAGGTGATCGTGCACGTGATGCAACCGGCGGTGCGGGCCTACTACAACCTCGAGCAACTGTGGGGCGGGGAGCCGGCGCCGCCGCATCCTTCGGCGCGCCTCGCCGATCGCGCCGGCCGTCCGTCCGCGTCCTGACCCGCGCCGAGCGTGCGGCTGCACCTGCTCACCATCGGCCGCAAGCCGCCCGCCTGGGTGGCGGCGGGCTTCGAGGACTATGCCCGGCGCATGCCGCGCGAGCTTCCGATCGTTCTCACCGAGATCCGGCCGGGACGGCGCGACGCCGACAGCCCGGCGCAGCGCGCGCGGGCCAGAAGCGAGGAAAGCGCGAGAATCCTTGCCGCGGTCCCGAGCGGCAGTGTAAAAATAGCCTTGGACGAGCGCGGCCAGACGTTCACCACCGTCCAGTTCGCGCATCGGCTGGAGGCGTGGATGAGGGAGGGCCGCGATCTGTGCTTCATCGTCGGCGGCGCGGACGGCCTGGACGAGCGCGTCAGGAACGCGGCCGATTTGATGCTCAGCCTGTCCGCATTGACCCTGCCCCACGCGCTGGTGCGCATCGTTCTGGCGGAACAGCTCTACCGCGCGGCCACCCTCATCCGGAGTCATCCGTATCACCGGAAATAGCGCGCGGCGGGCCGCACGGACCCACAACGAAAAGGTGACCGCCCTGGAAAAGCACATTTATCTCGCTTCGCGCAGCGCACGCCGGCGCGACCTGCTCAAGCAGATGGGCATCAGCTTCGAGATCCTGCTGCTGCGGGAGGGTTCGGGCCGCGAGTCCGACTTCGACGAAACCGCCCTGCCCGACGAGCCGCCGCGGGAATACGCAAGGCGGCTGGCCCAGCTCAAAGCCGAGGCGGGATGGACGCGGCTCGAGCAGCGCCGGCTGATGCGCCACCCGGTGCTTGCCGCCGACACCACGGTGGCGCTGGGCGCCGAAATTCTCGGCAAGCCGCGCGACCGCGAGGACGCGGTCTCGATGTTGAAGCGCCTGTCGGGCAACACGCACCACGTCTACTCCGCGGTGGCGGTCAAGTACAACGACCGCTTCGATGCGGCTTTGTCCTGCACCGAGGTCCGTTTCCGGCAACTGAGCGACGAGGAGATCCGCCGCTACGTGGCCACCGGCGAGCCGCTCGACAAGGCGGGCGCGTACGGCATCCAGGGCCGCGCCGGCATGTTCATCGAGCATATCGCCGGCAGCTATACCGGCGTGGTCGGCCTGCCGGTGTTCGAGACCGCCAGGCTGCTTTCCAACTTCGGCGTGCGCACCCTGTGAGCGAAGAGATCCTGGTCAACGTCACGCCGCAGGAAACGCGGGTGGCGGTCATGCAGCAGGGCGTGGCGCAGGAGCTGCACGTCGAGCGCGCCTCCGGCCGCGGGCTGGTCGGCAATATCTACCTCGGTCAGGTCTCGCGGGTGCTGCCCGGGATGCAGTCGGCGTTCGTGCAGATCGGGCTGGACCGCGCCGCCTTCCTGCACGTGGCGGACCTGTGGAGCCACCGCCAGAATCAAGGCGAGGCGCGGCCGATCGAGAAAGTGCTGAGCGAGGGGCAGAAGCTGCTGGTGCAGGTGATCAAGGACCCGATCGGGACCAAGGGTGCGCGCCTGTCCACCCAGATCAGCATCGCCGGCCGGCTGCTCGTCTACCTGCCGCAGGAATCGCATATCGGCATCTCGCAGCGCATCGAGGACGAGTCGGAGCGCGCCCTGCTGCGCGAAAAGCTCCAGCTTCTGCTGCCGGACAACGAGAGCGGCGGCTTCATCATCCGCACCATGGCCGAGACCGCGATCGAGGAGGAATTCGCCGCCGATATCGAATACCTGCGCAGGCTGTGGGCGGACATCCAGCAGAAGGCGCAGTCCGCAACGCCGCCCGCGCTCCTCTACCAGGACCTGAACCTGAGCCTGCGCGTGCTGCGGGACTTCGTCGACGAGCAGAGCGGGCGCATCGTGGTCGACTCCCGCGAGACCCACCAGAAGATGCTCGCCTTCGCGCAGGACTACATCCAGCGCTTCGTCGACCGCATCGAGCACTACGTCGGCGACCGGCCGCTGTTCGACCTGTACGGCGTGGAGGATGAGATCGAGCGCGCGCTGGCGCGCAGGGTGGCGCTCAAGTCCGGCGGCTACCTGATCATCGACCAGACCGAGGCGCTCACCACCATCGACGTCAACACCGGCGGTTTCGTCGGCGGCAGGAACTTCGACGACACCATCTTCAAGACCAACCTCGAGGCGGCGCAGGTGATCGCGCGCCAGCTGCGGCTGCGCAACCTGGGCGGGATCATCATCATCGACTTCATCGACATGGAGAGCATGGTGCACCGCGAGGCGGTGCTCGCCGAGCTGCGCAAGGCCCTCGCGCTGGACCGCACCCGGGTCACGGTGAACGGCTTCACCCAGCTCGGGCTGGTGGAGATGACCCGCAAGCGCACCCGCGAGTCGCTGGCGCACATCCTTTGCGAGCCCTGCCCTACCTGCCAAGGCCGCGGCGAAGTCAAGACCGCACAGACGATCTGCTACGAGATCCTGCGCGAACTGCTGCGCGAGTCGCGCCAGTTCGAGGCGCGCGAGTTCCGCATTCTCGCCTCGCAGAAGGTGATCGACCTGTTCCTCGACGAGGAGTCGCAGAGCCTCGCGATGCTCGAGGACTTCATCGGCAAGCCCATCTCGCTGCAGGTCGAGACGCTCTACACCCAGGAGCAGTACGACATCATCCTCGTGTGATTGCCAACGTCAAAAGCCAGGATTTCACCACCAAGGCACCAAAGGCACCAAGAAAATCAAGAGGGAAACGCGCTTAACACGAAGGGCGCGAAGGGAACACGAAGGACACCAAGAAAAACCGACTGCGAGCCCGATACTGCTATCAGCTGTTGGGTTCTTCTCCGCTTTGGGGAAATTGCGGCGGATGAAGTCCCGCGCACCAGTCAATAATCAAGAGTCACCGAATCTTCAGCGCATAACGCGCAAACGGACGGGCAGAAAACAATCTTCCTGCGTGGTGTGGGCTATAGAGTATAGCCCTGACACTATCATTTACTGACCCCCTTCACTCTCCCTCTTAGCGTCTTTACTACCAAGGATTATCGACGGGTGAGGGCAATCCAACCCTCATGAAGTATCGCGCAAATGCCTGGGAGAGATGTTCTCGATAAGGTGGGCGCAACCGTAGCCGAGGTCCACGTTTCACAGCAATCGTGTTCAGATATTTCAGAGGAACAGTAGCAATATCGTGAAAATCAACTACTCGATGTTCGGTTTGCAAGCCATTTACCGCGCCTCGATTCAAAACGGACAAATTCCATACAGCACCGCTGAGCATTCTATCGAAATACTTCCTCCAAGCGTTCTCGCCTGTACCGGGCTGCTGGGACTTCAGCCAGAGGGTTCTAGCTTCTGAGAGGGTATGTAAGGCGCACACAACAACATCGTGGACTTTGCGCTGCTCTAAGTCGCAGGCTTGAGTCATCACTACAACGTCCTGCGCGATGATCTCGAAATGATCTTCCAGTTCTTCATCGTCACCAGTGCCGGTAAGCTGTACTTCCTCTTTCCAAATCAACAGTGGGCACTCAATAATGAAGTCACCCTGCAGGATACCTGCATCGCCAGGCACCGCTTCATACCACTGTTCAGCCATTCCCCTCGTCTTCGACGAAATCGTCGATGATGTTCCGTAGAGGTCGCCGCTGCATATCGGCAGTCTTGATTTTCACTTTGCGAGAGTAAATGACTTTACGAGACCAAGGGAGACTGACCACCTCGCTTGCATTAATTTCTGGTTCGGACACAACCCAAGAGCCGCCCAGCGCCATCGTTTCTGTGTTGAACTGCGCAAGGACAGGAAACTGATGGTGACCTTTAATCGGAACGACGTTTGCTTGCGCGCCGAGCTGGTCTACGTCAGCCTGCAGAACGTAAAGAACTGTTGCTCCAGCAATGAACACCGAGCCAATAAACTGAGTGATGCTTGATGATGAATATTCCGACAACGAGACCAGCAAAGGCTCCGAGGAGCCACCCATTGTCGTGAATCCTCGAACCTGCTGATGCATCGCCTTTCTTTTTACCTCGTCATAAACTGCACTCATGACTTTAGCCCCCACAGGCTTTCTTGAACCGTTCTGTCCGTAATGTCGGCAAATCCTCGCACAATCCATTCATGCGCAAGATCGAACCACTTCCATGCGGACGCCATTGAATGATCTCTCGCCATGCCCCTTGCCTTTAATTCCAAGATTAGGAGAGGAGCATTGTCCGGCCGTTTAAACGCTGTCTGAATGGCAACGTGTAGTCGTCCATTATCGTCCGGTAGCCTGAATGCAGTGCGCCAATGCGCAGCTTCATATGACATGGGCAGGAACCGCTCTCGGGACTGACGCCACACGAAGTCAGGAAAGATTGAGTTAAGTGGCTTTCCATGGCTCCAATGACTAGTAGCGGGAACGTGGTTTATGTAAGTCAACTCGTACTGGACCGGCTGGATAGCACCAAGTTTTTCGGCTTCAACAAATCGAACGAGCCGCAGAAGATGATCCTTGAATTCGCGTATGACGACACTGAACCGTGGATACTTGTCTGTGTCCTTCAGTTTTCGCCAGTTATATAGAAGGACATCGCGTTGAACTTGGACAATCCCGTTGCCGCTGACGTCCAAGAACCACACGCGCGGTAGCGGGGGGGTTTCTAAAAATTGCATGGTTTCAACATGTCCCGCTGGAATAGTCAATTGCTCCAGGGGCATCACTACGGGCGGGTGCTCTTCTACCTTGGGATACTGGTCTCGAAACTTTTCCCAAAGAAGGCCGAGGTGAACTGCTTGAAACCCTACCAGCGGAGTGAAGCTGATTCCACAGACGACCTCGATGACTGGGGGATTGCTATAGTCAGGGAGGGGTTTAGAGATTATTTGTTGCGCTGGCAATTGTTCGCCTTTCCACTGCTTACGTTTTTAGCATAGCAAGATACCTGTCGAGCCGCTACACGATGGCAAAGCGAGTGACTTAAGGAAATTCTGCGTGAAGCGTGAGAACGATGGGGTCAGTGGGAATGACAGGTTCACGCTTACTATTTTCATAGCCGAGCCTGAACCTGCTCACCACGTGCTTTGCATGCAAAGTCTGATGGTCCATACCTGACGGTTCGTGTTTGCACCAATCCTCTCCTTGTCTCTTCTCTGGAGCAGCAAAGAGCCCAGAAAATATCTAAAGTCTGAGACGTTGAAGTCGGTTTCTTCTTAGTGCCCTTCGTGTTGAGCGCGTTTGGGGTTTGCTTCGCGTAAGCGCGTTTAACCCTGGTCTTTAAAGGTGTTGCCAATCACCAGTCACGAATCACTAATCACCAATCACCGCCATCAGGCGACTTTGGCCACCCGCACCGCCGGCGGCTCGGCGTTGAGCGTGTCGCGGATGCGGGTCAGCTCCTCGATCTGCTTGCCGAGCTGAAGCTGCTGCTTCTCGAGCTGGCGCACGCGATCCTGCAGGGTGTTGATGTCGCCCGCGATCTTGCGCAGGTTGTCGATCCGGTGCTCGAGCAGGTGCGCATGCTCCCTGAGCTGCATGGAAAGCGGGGTGAGCGCCCCCTTGATCCAGCCGTCCAGCTCGCTACGCACGTCGCGGAAGAGCTGCAGGCCCTGTGCGACGAGCTCGCGATAGAAGCGCCGGATCACGAAATGCTTTTCGCGGCCGAGGATATTGGCCGGATCCTTGCAGAAGCGCTCGGTGCTCTGCTGCAGCGAATGCATGCGCAGGATATGGCGCTCGAGATTGAGCGCCGGCGGCATGACTTTCTTGAAGCCGTACTGCTTGTGGAACTGCGCATAGACGTTTTCCACGAAGCCGCGGGTCTCGGCCGCGAAGGCGAGGATCTTCTCCGCCTGGCGCGAGAAGGTGTCGAACAGCGCCTGCATGCCGCGCATCAGGCCCGCCGTGGTCCAGCTGTCTTCGATCGCCTGCTTGCTGCGGTCGAGGATTTCCCCCAGCCGGTCGTCGTGCAGCGTGGCGAGCAGCGCCTCCCCCTGCTTGACCACCGTGCCGGAGGACGCGCGGAAGCTCTCCATGTGCCGGGTGTATCCCGCCTTGTCCGCCTCCAGCCTGGCGAGCAGCACCTTGGCGAGCTCGCGGTTCTTTCCCGACATCCTGGACATCTCCTGCAGTTCGACCTTGGTGCTCTCGAGCTGGGAGATCACGGTCTGCAGCGACGACTCGACCATGCCGCCGATCTCCCGCGAGACGGCGGCGCGCAGGATCTGCTGCTTGGAGGGAATGATCTCCTCGGCGAGGAGCTTTTCGAGGGATTCGATGCGGCTTCGCCTGACCGCGACCTCATCGCCGCGGATGCGGGCCACCAGCGCCTTCTGCGCCGACAGCGCGATGACGTGGTCGCGCGGCAGGTCGAGGATGCCGGCGGTTTCGTCGAGCTGGCGCTCGATGCGGGACTCGATTTCCGCCTCCGACTTCAAGTCGTCCCACATGAGGTCGATCTTGTTGAGCACCGCGATGCGCCGCGACACGTAATCGCGCACGTACTTCTGCCACACCTCGAGGTCGGACTTGGTCACGCCGGTGTCCATGGCAAGCAGGAACAGCACCGCGTGCGCGCTCGGGATCATGGAAAGGGTGAGTTCGGGCTCGGTGCCGAGCGCGTTGAGCCCCGGGGTGTCCAGGATCACCAGGCCGTTCCTCAGCAGCGGGTGCGGGTAGTTGACCATCGCGTGCCGCCAGCACGGGATCTCGACGCGGCCGCCCTGCTTGAGAAGGATCGTGGTGGTGACGAACCCGGACTGGTCGAGCAGACCGAGCGCGGCGGCTTCCTCCACCGTGACCGACTTGGTCTGGGCGAGGCTCGCCATCGCCTTCGTCATTTCCTCGTGCGACTCGAGATTGAGGCGGATCTTCACCCATTCCACCGGCTTGTGCTTGAGCGCGGAGATGCTTTCCTCGCCGCGACGCGACTCGATCGGCAACAAGCGGATATAGGGCTCCTCGGCCGGATCGTAGAAGATCTCGGTCGGGCACATCGTCGTGCGCCCGACGTCGGACGGCAGCAGCCGCTGCTTGAAACTGGAGAAGAACATCGCGTTGATGAGCTCGGTCTTGCCGCGCGAGAATTCGGCCAGGAAGGCGAGGATCACGCGATCGTTGCGCAGGCTCTCGGCCAGGTCGTAGATGCGCAGCGAGCGCTGGATGTCGGCATGGCCGTGGGTTTCCAGCCACGACTGATAGGCTTCGATGCAGCCGCGCAATTCCTCGCGCCACTGCTGGTATTGCGCGACCTGGCTTTCCAGTTCGGTGCTCATGAATGGGCGAGTTCTCGGATTCGCTCGAGCAGCGCGGCGCTGGGGCGATGGATCTCGACGATCTTCGCCCGGCTGCGTCCGCCTCGGCTAATCATAACGCTGCCGGCCGGGAGATCAAAACTTTTTCCAAGAAAATCAACGAGCAACCGGTTGGCCTTGTCGTCCACAGCCGGCGCCGCGATGCGTACCTTGAGGCTGTCTCCATGCAGGCCGGCTAGCTCGCTGCGGCTGGCGTTGGGCTGGACGTGCAGGAACAGCGTCAGCACGCCGCGCCGGGCATCGTATCGGTACCAGCCCGTCCGGGCGGACATTCAAAGCATCCTGGAAAACAGCGCTTCCAGGCCCGGCACTGGCCAGATCAGCAGGATCTGGCAGATGACCAGCACGAACAGCGGCGACAGGTCGACGCCGCCCACGGGCGGCAGACGGCGCTGGAAGATCTGCAGGAAGGGCCGGGTCATCGCCCCCAGCACCGACATGGCGGGACTGTACGGGCTCACCCAGGACAGCACCGCCTGCACGACGGTCGCGAACATCAGGATGTAGATGAGCAGCCGCGCCACGTTGAGCGCGCCGAGGCACAGCAGGGCGATTGCCGCGCTGCCCACCGCCGGGCTGAACTCGTAGCCTTTCAGCACCAGCACGGCGCCGACCAGCACGACCTCCACCAGCCACGCGAGCAGAAGCGTGGACAGGTCGTAGCCCCGCAGGCCGGGGATGACGCGGCGCGCCGGAACGACCGCGAAATTGGTCAGCGCGGCGACGAAATTCGCCAGCGGATTGCGGGCCGGGGCGCGCACCGCCTGCAGGTAAAAGCGCACCAGAAGGGCGAGCGCGAACAGGCCGAGGAAGGTCTCCAGCAGAAAGATCAGCGCATCGTTCATCCGGGCGCTCCCTCAGTCCGTTCCGAATTCCTCGCCGAGCTGCCTGGCGCGGGCGTCCGCAGCCCGCACCGCTTCGGCGATCGCGGCCTTGACCGCGCGCGACTCGAGCGCCGCCACGGCGCGCTCGGTCGTGCCTCCCTTGGAAGTCACGCGCGCGCGCAGCGTCTCGGGCGGCTCGTTCGAATCCGCGGCGAGTTGCGCCGCGCCGACGAAGGTGCCGATCGCCAGGCGCCTCGCCTCGGCCGCGGCAATGCCCAGAGACCGCGCCGCCGCTTGCAGCGCCTCGATGAAATAAAACACATAGGCCGGCCCGCTGCCCGAGACGGCGGTTACTGCGTCGAGCAGCGTCTCGTCGTCGAACCAAAGCACCTCGCCCACCGCGCCGAGGATGCGCTGCGCGGTGTCGCGTCCCGGGGCATCGACTTCCGGCATCGCGTACAGTCCGGCGATGCCGCGGCGCACGAGCGCGGGCGTGTTCGGCATCGCGCGCACGATGCGGCGGTGCCCCTGGAGCCAGCGCGACAGGTCTACGGTGCGAATGCCGGCGGCGATGGTGATGACGAGCTGGCCGCGCAACCGGCCGGCAACCCCGCGCGCGGCCTCCCGCATCTGCTGCGGCTTGACCGCGAGCAGCAGCACGTCCTCGCCGGGCGGCGCCGACTCCGTCGAGGCGTACGTCTCGACGCCGAACTCCCGCGCGAGCTTCTGCCTTGCCGGCTGCGCGACATCGACCGCCTGCAGGCCGGCACGGTCGGCGCCGCGGGCGATCAGTCCGCCGATCAGCGCGCCGGCCATGTTGCCGCCGCCGATGAATAGTACGCGCATTGCGCTCCGCTCAAAAAACGCGGAGGCCCGCGGCCTCCGCTCGAATCGTCGATCGGCGCCGGGCGCCGCCTCGCAAGCCTACTTGCCTTCGGCCATCTTCTTCACGTTTTCCAGGCCGGCGCGATACGCGCCGCTGATCGCCTGCTTCGCGCCCGCGTCGTCCTGCCCGGCCGGTGGATTGTCCGCCACCTTGCGCTTGAAGCTGCCCTTCCAGATCAGCACGGAGGTGCCCTTCTTCTTGCCCGGCTTCACCTGGACGGTGGAAACGTAATCGGCCACCGGCAGCGGCGAGTCGGTGATGATGCGGTACTTGTAGCTGTGCTTGCGGTCGTTGAACGCCAGCAGCTCCTCGTCGAAAGTCGCGCCGCCGTCCTTGAGCGTGAGCGTGCGGATCGCGCCTTTCTCGTTGTTGTTGCCCTTCTTGATGACATCGTTGGAGAAGGCCGGGTGCCAGGTATGCAGCCCGTTCCAGTCGCGCACGATCTTCCATACCGCGGCGGGGGCGGCGGCGATCTCGATGCGCTCCTCCACATGCAGGGTGGGGCGCTTGGCTGCCGCCAACGCGACACCGGGAAGCAACAGCGCGACGAGGGCGAAAGCCGTCCAGTTTCTGCGTTTCATGTTGTTCCTTTCCGTTGCCAGGTGGAAATTCATCCGCCGGCACGCGACCCAGCGCGCCCGCGGCGGCAGTATAGGAGCCGCCTCCTCGCCGGGGCAAGCCCGCGCTTACCTGCGCCTGCTGCGTTCGCCGAAAATGGCGCGCCCGACGCGAACCAGCGTCGCACCCTCCGCAACGGCCGCTTCGAGATCGTCGCTCATGCCCATCGAAAGCGTGTCGAGCGGGATGCCGGCGGCGGCGATGCGCTCCTTCAGGGCGCGCAGCGCGCGAAACCGAGCCCGCTGCAGATCGCCCTCCGGCGCGGGCTCGGGAATCGTCATCAGGCCGCGAAGCCGCAGCCGCGGCAGGCGCGCGATCTGCGCGGCGAGCGCGGGTGCCTCTTCCGGGGCGACGCCGCTCTTCGACGCCTCCCCGCTCACGTTCACCTGCAGACAGACCTGCAGCGGCGGCAGGTGCGCGGGCCGCGCCTCCGAAAGGCGCTGCGCGATCTTGAGGCGATCGACGGAATGCACCCAGGCGAAGCGCTCGGCGATCGGGCGCGTCTTGTTGCTCTGTACCGGGCCGATGAAATGCCATTCCAGATCGAGGTCGCGCAAGGCGTCGATCTTGGCCGCCGCTTCCTGCAGATGGTTCTCGCCGAAGGCGCGCTGGCCGGCGGCGTACGCCTCGCGCACCAGGTCGGGTGCAAAGGTCTTGCTCACGGCGACCAGCACGATGCCTTGCGCAGTCCGGCCGGCCGCTACCGCGGCCGCGGCGATGCGATCGCGCACGGCTTGCAACCGGGCGCCTATTGTTGTCATAATCGTCTCGCACTATTTGCGCTAAGCATCGAAGGCGACAAGAATTTTTGAGTCGTTGCCGCCGCCCGAGCAGGCGCTTCCCGGTCCTTCACCCCCAGCGGATTATAGATGGACATCGCCGAACTTCTCGCCTTTGCGGTCAAGAACAAGGCCTCCGATCTGCACCTGTCGGCCGGCCTGCCCCCCATGATTCGAGTGCACGGCGACGTGCGGCGAATCAATCTGCCGCCGATGGAGCACAAGGACGTACACGCGATGGTGTACGACATCATGAACGACGCGCAGCGCAAATTCTACGAGGAGAACCTGGAGTGCGACTTCTCGTTCGCGATCCCGAACCTCGCGCGCTTCCGCGTCAACGCGTTCGTGCAGCACCGCGGCGCGGGCGCGGTGCTGCGGACCATTCCCTCCAAGGTGCTCACCCTGGAGGAGCTGAAGGCGCCCGCGATCTTCAAGGAGATTTCCGAGTATCCGCGCGGCATCGTGCTGGTGACCGGCCCGACCGGCTCGGGAAAATCCACCACGCTCGCCGCGATGGTCAACCACATCAACGAGAACGAGTTCGGCCACATCCTCACCGTCGAGGACCCGATCGAGTTCGTGCACGAGAGCAAGAAGTGTCTGATCAACCAGCGCGAGGTCGGCCCGCATACGCTGTCGTTCAACAACGCGCTGCGCTCCGCGCTGCGCGAGGACCCGGACGTGATCCTGGTGGGCGAGATGCGCGACCTGGAGACGATCCGGCTTGCGCTGACGGCGGCGGAGACGGGCCACCTCGTGTTCGGCACGCTGCACACCAGCTCGGCGGCGAAGACGATCGACCGCGTCATCGACGTGTTCCCGGCGGCGGAAAAGGAAATGGTGCGCGCGATGCTCTCCGAGTCGCTGCGCGCGGTGATCTCGCAGACGCTGTGCAAGACCAAGGACGGCAGCGGGCGCGTGGCGGCGCACGAGATCATGATCGGCACGCCCGCGATCCGCAACCTCATCCGCGAGGCGAAGGTCGCGCAGATGTATTCCGCCATCCAGACCGGCCAGAGCATCGGCATGCAGACACTGGACCAGAACCTCGCCTCGATGGTCCAGCGTAACCTCATTGCCAAGGAAGAGGCGCGGGCCAAAGCGGCCAACAAGGACGCCTTCGCGTAAGCGCCGCAGCCCTGCGGCAGGAGACAGCAGCGATGGAAAGAGACCAGGCAGTCAAATTCGTGCACGAGCTTCTGCGCGCGATGGTCGCGAAGAAGGCTTCCGACCTGTTCATCACTGCGGGATTCCCGCCCGCCTTCAAGCTGGACGGCAGGATGACGCCGGTTTCCAACCAGAGCCTCACGCCCCAGCACACGCAGGAACTCGCGCGCTCGTTGATGAACGACAAGCAGGCGCAGGAGTTCGAGGCGACCAAGGAGTGCAACTTCGCCATCAGCCCGCCCGGCATCGGCCGCTTCCGCGTCAACGCCTTCGTGCAGCAGCAGCGCGTCGGCATGGTACTTCGCACCATCACCACCGCGATTCCGAAATTCGAGGATCTCGGGCTGCCCACCGTGCTCAAGGACGTAGTCATGACCAAGCGCGGCATCGTCCTGGTGGTGGGCGCAACGGGCTCCGGCAAGTCGACCACGCTCGCCGCGATGGTCGGCTATCGCAACGAAAACAGCTACGGGCATATCGTCACCATCGAGGATCCGATCGAATACGTGCACGACCACAAGAACTGCGTCATCACGCAGCGCGAGGTCGGAGTGGACACCGAGTCCTGGGAGGCGGCGCTGAAGAACACGCTGCGCCAGGCGCCGGACGTGATCCTGATCGGCGAGATCCGCGACCGCGAGACGATGGACCACGCGATCGCCTTCGCCGAGACCGGTCACCTGTGCATGGGCACGCTGCACGCCAACAGCTCCAACCAGGCGCTCGACCGCGTCATCAACTTCTTTCCCGAGGAGCGCCGCGCGCAACTGCTCATGGACCTGTCGCTCAACCTCAAGGCGATGATCTCGCAGCGACTGATCCCCAGGAAGGAAGGCAAGGGCCGGGCGGCGGCGATCGAGATCATGCTCAACTCTCCTCTCATCTCCGACCTCATCTTCAAGGGCGAGGTGCACGAGATCAAGGCGGTGATGGGCAAGTCGCGCGAGCTGGGGATGCAGACCTTCGACCAGGCCCTGTTCGACCTGTACGAGGCAGGGCTGATCACCTACGAGGACGCGATGCGCAACGCCGATTCGATGAACGAGCTGCGGCTGCAGATCAAGCTGCACGGCAAGGAGGCGAAGGATCGCGACCTCACCGCAGGGGTGGATCACCTCAACATCGTCTAGGACTCAGGACGAAGGACTGAGGGCCGAGCAGGATCGAACCCGTAAGACGCAGGCGCGGAGAAGATGCCGATCTTCTCCGCGTCCTGCTTTTTCTCAGTCCTCAGTCCTCGGTCCTGAGTCCTGCTTCTTTTCCCGCCGCATCGCGCCGGACACGATCTTGAATTCGTAGAGCCTGCACTCGAGCGGGCCGTTGTAGAGCGGTACGCGCCTGGACGCAGACAGGCCGATCAGCTTGGGAAGGCGCAAGTCTGCCGTGAACAGGTACGCGCGCCAGCCGGCGAATTTCCTCTTCAGCGCGTCTCCCAGCCGCGGATAGAACGCCGCAAGCCGGTCCTGCTCTTCCATCCTGACGCCGTAGGGCGGATTGGCCACCGCTACGCCCGGCACGGGCGGCGGCGTCACATCCAGCACGTCGGCGTGGATCAGACGCACTGCGCGACCCAGTCCCGCCTCGCCAAGATTGCGCCGCGCGCGCTCGAGCATCTCGGCGTCGCGGTCCGCGCCGAACAGCCTGAGCCCCTCCGGCACCCCGGCGCCGGTCCATGCCTCCTTCACCGCCCGCCAGCGCGCGGCATCGAAGCTCTTCAGCCTCTCGAATCCGAAGCTGCGGCGCACGCCGGGCGGGATCCCGAGCGCCATTTGCGCGGCCTCGACGAGAAAGGTCCCGGCGCCGCACATCGGGTCGAGCAGCGGCTGCTCCGGCTTCCATCCGGTCAGCCGCAGGATGCCCGCCGCAAGATTCTCCCGCAGCGGCGCTTCGCCCGCATCGACCCGGTAGCCGCGCTTGAACAGCGCCTCTCCCGAGGTATCGAGATAGAGCGTGAAGTCGCGGTCGGTAAGAAAGGCGTGGATGCGCACATCGGGGTGCGCCGTGTCCACGCTCGGGCGCCGGCCCTGTTCGGCGCGGAAGCGGTCGCACACCGCGTCCTTGATGCGCAGAGTGACGAAATCGAGACTCTTGAGCGGGCTGCGGATCGCGGAAACGTTCACCCGCAGGGTGCGGTCGACGCCGAAGTAGCGCGACCAGTCGAGGCGGTTCACGGCGCGGTAGAGGTCTTCCTCGCTGCGATAGCCGCCGCGGGCGATTTGCCACAGCACGCGGCTGGCGACGCGGCTGCCGTAGTTGACGCGATAGGCGGTGGAAAGATCGCCGCCAAAGGCGACACCGCCATCGGTCGCCGCGACGTCCGCTGCGCCGAGCGCTCGCAGCTCTTCTTCCAGCACTGGCTCCAGGCCGCGCGGGCAGGTGGCGAAAAACCTAAATCGGGAGGTAGATCTCAAGCTCTACGCGCTTCCACGGATCGCGGTGCCGGGTGAGCCGGACGATGCGCGCCTCCAGCCGGTTGCCGAAGTCGAGCTGGCGCGCCACCGCCTCGTTTTCGGCGCGCGGTACGTAGCCGATCGGATGCCCCTGCCATTCGACCCGCACCGCACGCGGGTCGTGCGGATTGTCCGGCTCGCGAACAAGCGTGAGCCGATCGCCCACCCGCATGCGGTCCCACAACGCCCTGCCTTCGTGGTACTGGAAGCCGGCGAGCGGGGAAACCTGCACGACGATGCGCACCCGCACCGCATCCGCTGCGGACGCCGCGGCAATCGCGCACAGGAACAACGCCGCCGGCAGTCTTCGCATCGCTCAGAAGGGCTTCAGCACGACCAGGAACACGACCACAAACAGGATCACGACCGGAAGCTCGTTGAACCAGCGGTACCAGACGTGGCCGTGGCGGTTGCGGTCGCGCTGGAAGTCGCGGAGCAGTTTGCCGCACCAGAAGTGGTAGACGAGCAGCACTGCGACCAGCGCAAGCTTCGCGTACAGCCAGCCGCCGTAGAAGCCCCAGCCCAGCCACAGCCACACGCCGAAGGCAACGGTGAAAACCGCGCCCGGCGTCATGATGCCCCAGTAGAGCTTGCGCTCCATCAGCTTGAAGCGCTCCCTGCCTGCCGCATCGTCGGCCATGGCGTGATAGACGAACAGCCGCGGAAGATAGAACAGCCCGGCGAACCAGGTCACCATGAATACGATGTGCAGGGACTTGACGATCAGCATGGCGCTCATTCGGGAAAGCGGCGTACGCGCTCAGGCCGCGCGATGATACCGGTAGAAGCGCCGCTTGACCCACTCTACCAGCACCAGGTACGTGGCGATCAACGCCGCCAGCACGCCGTAGTAGGTAAGCGGCAGCGGGCGGAATCCGAACTCGTCCGCGAACGGAAACAGCGGCATGAGCAACGCCACCGCCGCCACCGCGACCGATGCCGCGACCAGCGCCCCGCTCGGGCGGCTGCGCCACGCGCTGCCGCGGGTGCGGATGACGAAGATCACCAGCACCTGGGTGGCCAGCGACTCCACGAACCAGCCGGTGCGGAACATCGCCGCGTCGGCGTGAAACAGCGCGAGCAGGACGAAGAAAGTCAGGAAATCGAACAGCGAGCTGACCGGCCCGGCCACCCACATGAAATCGCGGATGAAGCGCACGTTCCAGCGCCGCGGCGCGCGCACCTCCGCTTCGTCGACGCGGTCCATCGGGATCGGCAGCTCGGATAGGTCGTAGAGCAGGTTGTTGAGCAGCACCTGCACCGGCAGCATCGGCAGGAACGGCAGGAACAGGGAGGCGCCGGCCATGCTGAACATATTCCCGAAGTTGGAGCTGGTGCCCATCATGATGTACTTCATGACGTTGCCGAAGGTGCGCCGCCCCTCGAGCACGCCCTCGCGCAGCACGTCCAGGTCGTGCCCCAGCAGGACGATGTCCGCCGCTTCCCGCGCCACGTCCACCGCGGTGTCCACCGACAGCCCGACATCCGCGGCGTGCAGCGGCGGCGCGTCGTTTACGCCGTCGCCGAGGTAGCCGACCGTGTGGCCGCGCGCCTTGAGCGCGCGGATGATGCGGTCCTTCTGCCCGGGGGAGACGCGGCAGAACAGGTCCGTATCCTCCGCCGCCGCCTGCAGCGCGTAGTCGTCCATCGCCGAGAGCTGCGTCCCGGTGAGCACGCCGCGCACGCCGATGCCCAGCATCCGGCAGATGTGGCGCGTGACGCGCTCGTTGTCCCCGGTGACGATCTTCACCGCGACGCCGACGGCGGCAAGGGCGGCCATCGCCGGCCCGGCGGAGGTCTTCGGCGGATCGAGGAAGGCGGCGAAGCCGCAGAACGTGAGTTCGGTTTCGTCGTCGACCACGGCGTGAGGATGATCGGGACCGACTTCGCGGATCGCGATGCCGAGCACGCGGAAGCCCTCGTCGCCGAGCGCGTCGAGCCGCGCGTCGAGCCGCGCGCGCGCCGACTTGTCGAGCGGCGCCTGGCTCCCGTCGCGCTCGTAGGTCACGCTCAGGCGCAGCACGTCCTCCGGCGCGCCCTTCACCACCAGCAGCCGGTGGCCGCCGTCGCCGACGAGCACCGAGACCCGGCGGCGCTCGAAGTCGAACGGCACCTCGTCGATCTTGCGCCAGGCACGCACGTCGATACGGCTGTGCGCGAGGATCGCCTCGTCGAGCGGGCTCCTCAGCCCGGTCTCGAAGAAGCTGTTGAGATAGGCCAGCTCGAGCACCCGCTCTGACTCCCTGCCCAGCGCGTCCTCGTGGCGCTCGAGCCGGATCTTCGCCTCGGTAAGCGTGCCGGTCTTGTCGGTACACAGCACGTCCATTGCGCCCAGATCCTGGATCGCCGACAGCCGGCGCACGATCACGCGCTTGCGCGCCATGCGCATCGCGCCGTGCGAGAGCGTGACCGACAGGACCATGGGCAACAGCTCGGGCGTGAGCCCGACCGCCAGCGCCAGCGCAAACAGGAACGACTCCAGCCAGGGCCGTCCCAGCATGCCGTTGACGAGCAGCACGAACAGCGTGAGCAGCACCGTCATGCGCAGGATGAGCAGCCCGAAGCGCCGCGTGCCGACCTCGAACGCGGTGGGCGGCGGCTGGTGCTCGAGGCTGCCCTGGATCGCGCCCATCAGCGTGCGGCTGCCGGTGCGCACCACCAGCAGCCGGCCGCTGCCCGAGATGACCGAGGTGCCCATGAACACCGCGTTGTCCGCCGATTCCGGCTGTGCGCCTTGCGCGCGTTCGAGCGGGCGCTTTTCCACCGGATAGGGCTCGCCGGTCAGCATCGCCTGTCGCAGGAACAGGTCGCGCGCCTCCAGCACCCGCGCGTCGGCGGGAATCAGGTCGCCCGCGGCGACCTGCACGACGTCGCCGGGCACGATCCTGGAGACGGGAATGTCGCGCGGCTTGCCGTCGCGGATCGCGGTGCAATGCACCGCGACCGACTGGCGCAGTCGTTCTGCCGCGCGGCCGGCGCGATGCTCCTGCACGAAGTCGAGCGCGACCGAAAGCACTACCAGCACGCTGACGATGACGAAGCTCGCCACCTCGCCGATTGCCGCCGCCACCGCGCTCGCCACCAGCAATACGAGCACCAGCGGATTGCGGAAACGAGCGAGGAACTGCAGCAACAGCGGCAGCCTGCGCGCGGGCCGCAGCGCATTGGGGCCGAAGCGGCGCAGGCGGGCCTGCGCCTGGCGCGCGCTCAGTCCGCGACCGTCCGTCTGGAGGCCGGCGCACAGCTCCGGGAGCGTCTGCAACCACCAGGCGTCATCGGTTGCGCGCGCCACGCCGGATCCCGATCAGTTCAGCAGCCGCCGGCGCGACAGAACCAGCGCCGCGTAGAAGCCGGCGGCGGCGTATCCGAGCAGCACCAGCACGTGGATTCCCGCATCGACGGGCACGATTCCGCCGACCAGCGGGCGCGCGAGCCGCACCGCGTGCGACAGCGGCAGCACCGCCGACACCGTCCGCAGCGCGGGCGGCAGCTGCTCGACCGGGAAGAACACCCCGCCCAGCAATACCATCGGCGTGACCAGCAGCGTGAAGTAGTAGAGGAAAAAATCGTAGCTCGGCGACAGCGCGTTCATCACCAGGGCGAGGCTCGAGAACGCGATCCCGAACAGCAGCGCAAGCGGCACGATCCACAGAGTGAACCAGGAATGGGAGAACCCCAGTATCCAGATCACCGCCAGTACCGCGACGCCGGACAGCAGGCTCTTGCTGGCCGCCCACAGCGCCTCGGCGGCGACGATGTCGTCCAGATCCACCGGCGCGTACAGGATCGCGTCCCAGGTCTTCTGCACATGCATGCGCGAGAACGCCGAATACAGCGCCTCGAAGGTCGCCGTGTTCATGGTGCTGTAGCACACGGTCCCGGCGGCGAGGAAAGTGATGTAAGGCATGCCGCCGACCTCGCCCACGAGCTTTCCCAGGCCGTAGCCCAGCCCGAGCATGTAGAGCAGCGGATCGGCCAGGTTGCCGAGCATCGAGGGGACGGCAAGCTTGCGCCAGACGAGAAAATTCCTGCGCCAGACATGCACGAACCGCAGGCTCAGGCGCGGCGGGGCGAAGTCCTTAGCTCGCATTGCAGCACCGAATTGCGTATTTCACCACCAAGGGCACTAAGAGCACCAAGAAACTCGATAAACCACAGAGAGAAAATAGTCCTGTTGCTTGTTTCGTCCTCGGCACGGTCCTGCTCGACTCGATCGGGAATGGTTCTTCTTGGATTCTGTGCCCGCCCGCCTTCGGCATCACCTCGGCTTCGCATCCATGGGCCCGCACGTCGGTCAGACGCCCTTTGCACATTTCGCTCTTGGAATCTCTTTGGTGTGCTTGGTGGTTCGTTTCGGAGCGGTGATCAATCCCGCAAGTCGCGGCCGGTGAGCTTGAGGAACACGTCCTCGAGGTTCGCCGGCCGGTGCAGGTAGCGCAGCGCGGCGCGGCCGGCAAGGGTGTCGATCAGGGCCTTGGCATCGCGCGTATAGCAGAACACCGTCTCCCCGGCGCGCTCGACACGCTCGGCCAGCGCGCCCTGCGCCCGCACCCAGTCGTCGACTCCCTCGCCGTAGAGCTCGAGCACTTCCGGCTCGATATGGCGCGCGATCAGCTCGCGCGGGCTTCCGGTGGAGATGATGCGCCCGTGATCCATGATCGAGAGCCGGTTGCACAGCCTCTCGGCCTCTTCCATGAAATGGGTGGTGAGTAGAATGGTCTTGCCCTGGTTCACGAGCTGCTTGAGCCGGTCCCAGATCAGATGCCGCGCCTGCGGGTCGAGCCCGGTAGTGGGCTCGTCCAGGAAAAGCAGATCCGGGTCGTTAACGAGCGCGCGGGCAAGCGACAGCCGCCGCTTCATTCCCCCCGACAGCGCCTGGATCCTGGCGTCGGCCCGGCCGGCAAGCCCGGCGAACTCGAGCAAGGCTGGGATGCGGCCGCGGATGCTGCCGTCGGGCTCGCCGAAGTAACGCCCGTAGACCAGCAGGTTCTCGAACACGGTGAAATCCGGATCGAGGGTGTCGGTTTGCGGAACGACGCCGATGCGGATGCGCGCTTCGCGCGCCGCCTGCGGTACCGGCAGGCCGAGCACCGTAATCTGCCCCGCGTCGGGGTCCAGCAGGCCGAGACACAGCCGCAGGGTGGTGGTTTTGCCCGCGCCGTTCGGACCGAGCATCCCGTAGCATTCGCCGCGCTCCAGCGACAGGCCGATGCCGCGCACGACTTCCAGCTCGCCGTACGACTTGCGCAGATCGCGAACCTCCAGCAACGCCATGCGCTAGCGGCGAAGATAAGCGGAGACGACATTCTGCAGCGGCGCCAGCATGCCGTGGAAGAAATGTCCGGTCCCCGGAAAAACCACCACCGGCAAGCGCTGCGGCCGCGCCCAGTCGAGCAGATCCCTGAGCAGCACCACGTCGTCCTCCTCGCCGTGCACCACCAGCGCGCCGGGCGCGACCGTGCCGAGGGGAAAACGCCCGACCGCCGGCGCGACGAGCACCAGCCTCGACGGTTTCAGCGACTCGGCGGCTGCGGCCGCGACGTAGCCGCCGAAAGAAAATCCGGCCAGCACGAGATCGCCGTCCGGATACAGGCTTCGCGCATGTTTCTCGACCGCAAGCAGATCCTCGCGTTCACCGCGCCCGTCGTCGTACACCCCGTCGCTCGCGCCCACGCCGCGGAAATTGAACCGCACGGCGACGAAACCCGCGGACTGGCATGCCTTCGCCAGCGTCTGCACCACCTTGTTGTCCATCGTTCCGCCGTACAGCGAATGGGGATGCGAGACGATCGCCACGCCGCGGCGAACGGCCCCGGGATCGGCGACCAGGATTTCGATGCGGCCGGCCGGACCTTCGACCAGCGCCCGCTCTGCAGTTTGCAAGCTCAAATCCGCAGCCGCTCGACGACGCGGCCGTGGAGAAGATGCTCCTCGATGATCTCGTCGATGTCGCTCTTGTCCACGTAGGTGTACCAGATGCCCTCCGGGTACACCACGATGATCGGTCCTTCCTCGCAGCGATCCATGCATCCCGCGAGGTTGACGCGCACCTTGCCGCGGCCCGCGAGGTCGAGCGCCTTGATGCGCGCCTTGGCGTAGTCGCGCATGGCGTGCGCGCCGTGATTGTTGCAGCACGGCCGGCCGTCGTCGCGCTGGTTGCAGCAGAAGAACACGTGGTGCGCGTAGTAGTTCACGGACGGGGTCTCGGGGAGGAAGGCAGGCAATTATAGCCAAGCGCGCGTCGGCCGCCGTCTCAGGGCAGGCGCCGTCCGGCGTACGCGAGGCAGGCGATCGCCGCGAACGGCCACGCGGCGGACACGACGCGGGTGAACTCGTTGAGCGCTGCGTAATGCCCGTGCCGCCAGACCTGCAGCGCCGCCGCGAGGTAGGGGTTTTCGGGCGCCGCGTTCACCAGCGCGATCCCAAGGGCGAGAAACATCGCCGCAGCGGCGATCCGCACCGGCCGGTCAAAGACAAGAAAAGCAGCCCACAGCGCCACGCCCGCGGCGAGCCCCCACAGCGAGCCGGGCGTGATCCACAGCCAGGGCTCGCCGGCCGTGAACAACGTCACCGAGGCGAGCGATTTCAGGCCGAGCGCCGCCCCGAACAGCGCCGTCACCGCGACGGTCGCGGCGGCGACGGAACGCGCCACGGCAGTGAGCGTGAGCGCCACAGCGGCGAATCCCAGCGACGCCACGCCCGCCTCGAGCAGCAGATAGGTGTGCGCGGAGTAATTCACGACCGCGGGCGCGGCGAGCAGATGTCGCACGTCGCCGTTGCCGAACAGCCAGATCTCCGCGTTGAGCTGGGTCGCAAGCCATGCCAGAAGCAGCAGGAAGCACAGGTCCACCGCCGGATCGCGCTCGAACCAGCGCAGACGCAGGCGATGCAGCTTCCCGGACAGGATCCAGCGCGGCCCGCTCCAAGCGGCGAGCGCCGCGCCCGCGGCTGCGCCCGCCGAGTTGCACAGCAGATCGACGTTCGACGCGATGCGCGCAGGCAGGTAGACCTGGATCAGCTCGAACAGCAGGCTCAGCGCCGCGCCGAGCATCGACGCTGCGGCGGCGGCAAAGCCGCGCCGCAAGCTCGACAGCAGCGTGAGCGCGAGCAGAAAACCCAACGGCAGGTAGCCGAGCACGTTGAGCGCGACGTCCGACCACGGCAGGAACGGCGGCCACGGCGCGGCGAGAAACGCGCGCACGTCCTCGTTCGGTACGCGCCAGTCGGTAAACGGATACAGGCTGGCATAGACCACCAGCAGCAGGTAAGCTACCGCCAGATAGCGCACCAGTCTCGAGCTGCGCGCATACGGGGCGGACCGCGACCCGAGGCGGCCGCTCATCTGGCACATTCCATCTTACAGTTGCACCGTCGCGCGGCTGCGGACCGGCGCGCCTTTCGCATGGCATTTTATGACATCTTCAACGGCGACGCGGACGGCATCTGCGCGCTGCATCAGCTGAGACTGGTGCAGCCGCGCCGCGCGGCGCTCGTCACCGGCGTCAAGCGCGACATCCGTCTGTTGCGAAACGTCACGCCGGCGTCCGGCGACGAGCTGACCGTGCTCGACATCTCGCTGGACGCGAATCGGGCACCGCTTTCCGAAGCGCTGCGCGCCAACGCGCGCGTGTGCTGGTTCGACCATCATCACCCGGGCGAGATTCCGCATCATCCCGGCTTCGAGGCGCACATCGACACCGATCCGCAGACCTGCACCAGCCTGATCGTGGACCGGCATCTGGGCGGGCGGCATCGCGCGTGGGCGATCGTGGCTGCGTTCGGCGACAACCTCGACGCGGTGGCGAGGAAGCGCGCGCATGCGATGGGATTGGGAGAAGCCGAGATCCGGATCCTGCGCGAGCTCGGCGTGTACCTCAACTACAACGCGTATGGGGAAAGCGTGGCCGACCTGCGCTTCGCGCCGGACGAGCTCTACACGCGCCTGCACCCGTACGCCGATCCGCTTGCATTCGCCCGCGAATCGACCGAGTTCGAAACGCTCCGGCGCGCGCTGGCGGAAGACCTGGAGCGCGCGGCGGCGGTCCCGGTGGAGCAGATCTCTGCCGGCTGCGCGATGGTCGTGCTGCCGGAGCAGGCCTGGAGCCGGCGCGTGATCGGCGCCTTCGCCAACCGGCTTGCGCAGGACTTTCCGTCGCGCGCGCACGCGGTGCTGGTTCGGCGCGCGGACGGATTCATGGTCAGCCTGCGCGCGCCGGTATCCAGACCGACCGGAGCGGACATGATTGCGCGGGCGTTTTCCTCCGGCGGCGGGCGCGAAGGCGCGGCGGGTGTGGACGCCCTTCCCGAAGCCGAACTGCCGCGGTTGCTCGAGGAGCTGCGGCGAAGCTATCCGGGCCGATGAGACGGACCGCGGCCGCGCGCGAACGGGTCGGCACGGTTCACTTGGCCTTGATTTCGGTCCAGATGCGGTTCAGGAGCTGGCGCTGGCGCGGCGTCATGTCCCTGAGCTGCTCCAGCCGCCTCGACGTATTCACGTCGGGGAAGATCGCCTTGATGGCGAGGATCTCGGGCTTGATGTATTTCAGCGCCTCGCGGTTCGGATTGCCCGACCCGATCATGTTGGTGAGATCGGCCGAGTTCTTGCCGTCGAGCATGAAGTCGATGAACTTGTGGGCGAGGTCGGGGCGCGGCGCGCCCTTGGCGATCACCATCGCGTCGAGCGCGAGCACCGCGCCTTCCTTCGGCAGGCTGTGACGGATGTGGAACTTCTGCTTCGCTTCGCGCGCGCCGAGCTCGGCCTGGTAGATGTCGTTCGAGTAGCCGTGCACCACCCAGATGTTTCCCGCTGAAAGCTCCTTGATGTAGCCCTGCGCCATGAACGCCGCCCAGTAGGGCTTTGCCTTCAGGATCGCGCTCTTCGCCTCCTCCCAGTGCTTCGGGTCGCGGTCGTTGACCGAGTAGCCCAGATATTTCAGCGCCGCCGCCATCAGCTCGCCCTGGCTGTCCAGGACCGTGACGCGGCCTTTGATCTTTTCCAGGATCTTCGGATCGAAGATCGTCGCCCAGGAGTCCACCGAGATACCGAGCTCCTTGACCTTCTGGTCGTTGTAGCCGATCAGCGTGATCGACATCGCGTACGGCACCGAGTACTTGTTGCCGGGATCGAACTCGGTGTTCAGGTACTGCGGCATGATGTTCTTCAGGTTCGGGATCTTGGAGTGGTCGATCGGCTGCAGCCAGCCCGCTCTGACCATGCCGGCGATGTAGTTCGAAGTCGGCACCATCACGTCGTAGCCCTTCGCGCCGGCGGCGAGCTTCGCGACCAGCTCCTCGTTGTCGCCGTAGAAGTCCTGCACCAGCTTGCATTTGCAGGTCTGCTCGAAACGCTTCACCGTCTCCGGCGCGATGTAATCGCTCCAGTTGTACAGGTGCAGCTCGTCGGCCGCCGATGCCGGCAGCGCCAGGCACAGCAGAAGCGAGAACAGCGGGTTTCTCATCCTTGTTCCTCCCCGTATCCAGCGTGGCGGCGTCAGATTAGGCCATGCATCGCGCAGCGTCCAGCGGGGCCGTGGCGGGATTCACTCCGCCCGCAGCACGCCCGGTGCGAGCCGGGTGGCGATCAGGATCAAGGCCAGGGTAAGCAGCATGAGCAGCGTGGACACCGCGTTCACTTCCGGCGTGACCGAGATCTTCACCATGGTGTAGATCTGCAGCGGCAGGGTCGAGGCGCCGATGCCCGCCGTGAAGAAAGTGATCACGAAATCGTCGATCGAAAGCGTGAATGCCATCAGGGCGCCGGCGACCACCCCCGGCATGATGAGCGGCAGCGTCACCAGGCGAAACGCCCGCCACGGGGTGGCGCCGAGATCGCGCGCCGCTTCGGTCAGGCTCTCGTCCATGCCGGCGAGCCGCGCCCGCACCACGATGGCGACGAAGCCGATGCAGAACGCGATATGCGACAGCACGATCGACGTGAGGCCGAGCACCACGCCGGCCAGCACGAAAAAGATCAGCAGACTCACGCCCATCAGGATCTCGGGAATCGCGATCGGCGCGAGCACCAGGAGCTGCAGCAGGCGCGCCTTGTAGCGGTACATGGCGAAGCCCGCCATGGTGCCCAGCACGGTGGAAACCGCGCTCGCCGTCAGCCCGATGAAAAGGGAATTGCGCGCGCCGATGAGCATCTTCTCGTCGTGGAACAGCCGGTCGTACCAGTCGAACGTGAACCCCACCCATTCCGCGTTGAGCCGCGAGTCGTTGAAGGAATACGCCACCACGATCACCAGCGGCGCGTACAGGAAGGCGTAGGCGAAAAACGCCGCCGCCCACATCCAGGGCGAGCGCCTGCTCATACGCGCTGGCGCCTGGCGACCCAGGCCGCCGCGCCGGCCAGGCCCACCGCCACCGCCGTCAGCACCATCGACAGCACGCTGCCGAACGGCCAGTCGCGCGTGTCGAGGAACTGCTGCTTGATGACGTTGCCGATCATGATCCCCTCGGTGCCGCCGAGGATGTCGGGGATGGCGAAGATGCCCAGCGCGGGAATGAACACCAGCGCGGCGCCGGCATACACGCCGGGAAGCGAAAGCGGAAACGTCACCCGCCAGAAGCGCTGCCAGGCGTTCGCGCCGAGGTCCTGCGCCGCGTCGAGCAGCGCCGGGTCGTGCTTCTCGAGATTGGCATAAAGCGGCAGCACCATGAACGGCAGGTGGACGTAGACCAGCCCGACGATCACCGCAAACGGCGTGTACAACAGCGTGACGGGCCCGATGCCGACGAGCCCGAGCAGGCCGTTGAGAGCGCGCACGAATACCGACTGGGGGCCGAGGATGATGATCCAGGCGTAGACCCGGATCAGGAAGTTGGACCAGAACGGCAGGATGACGAGCAGCACCATGATGTCGCGGTGCCGCTTCGGGCTGCGCGCGATGAGCAGCGCGAGCGGGTAGGCGATCGCGAGGCAGACCACCGCGGTCGCCGCGGCGTAGAAAAAGGACTTCAGGAAAAGCCGGGCATACAGGGCATCGGAGAAGAAGCGGCCGTAGCTGTCCAGGGTGAGCTGCAGGTGGCGGCCGGTCTCGTCCTGCGTGAAAAGCGGCGCCAGCCCGCCGAAGTCGCCCGGGTTGCGGAACGAGGCGAGCACCATGATCAGCACCGGCGCGGCGAAGAAAACCAGCAGATAGAGCAGCGGCGGCCCGCTGACCAGCCATTTGTGCAACCGTTCCGGCCTGGATTGCGCGTTCACGGTCGAGCCCACGGACCGGCGCGTCAGTCGACGAGGAAATGCCCGGCGTCGAAGCGCCAGGCCACCTGCACCCGGTCGCCGGGCTCGAAGAAAGTGGCCCGCCCGGCGGCGGAATTGGGCAGCATCGCCTCGATGCGCGTGCCGCTCTGCAGCTCGACGATGTAGAGCGTGACGTCTCCCAGGTACAGGAAGTCGTGCACCTTGCCGGAGAATCGGTTCCACGCCGGATCGTCGCCCAGTTCCCCGCCGATCGCCACCTTCTCCGGGCGCAGCGCGAGTACGCCGCGGGTGCCGGGCGCGTCCTTACCGGCGTTGACCGCGCGCACTTCGCCCAGACCGTCGAGCGCCAGCGTCATCCGGCCATCGCCCGCGGTGCGGACCTCGCCCCCGAGAAGATTGCACTGGCCGATGAAGTCGGCGACAAAGCGGTTCTTCGGAAAGCCGTAGATCTTCGACGGTTCGTCGACCTGCTCGACGCGCCCGTGATTCATGACCGCGATCCGGTGCGACAGCGCGAGCGCTTCGCCCTGATCGTGGGTGACGTAGACGAATGCAATGCCGATCTCGCGCTGCAGTCGAATCAGCTCGAGCTGCATGCTCTCTCTGAGTTTCGCATCCAGCGCCGCCAGCGGCTCGTCGAGCAGCAGCAGCTTCGGCCTGTTGATCAGCGCGCGCGCCACCGCGACGCGCTGGCGCTGGCCGCCGGACAGCTCGTTCGGGTAGCGCCGGCCGAAGCCGCCGAGCTGCACCTGCTCCAGCGCCTGCGCCACCCGCGCCCTGAGCTGCATGGAGTCCACCCTGGCCATCCTGAGCGGGAAGGCGATGTTCTGCTCGACCGTCATGTGCGGAAACAACGCGTAGCTCTGGAACACGGTATGCACGTTGCGCGCTTCCGGCGCAATGCCCGTCATGTCCTTGCCGTCGAGCACGATGCGCCCGTCATCGGGCGCGTCGAAGCCCGCGACCATGCGCAGCAAGGTTGTCTTGCCGCATCCGGAAGGTCCGAGGAGAGTGAAGAATTCGCCCGCGGCGATGCTCAGGCTCACCCCGTCCACGGCGGCAAAGTCGCCGAAGCGGCGGGTGACGTGATGGATTTCGAGCAAGGCCATGGGACACGGCAAAGCGCGAATTGTAACGAAAGGGAATCGATGCCGGTGCGCTCGTATCGGCGAGGGAGAACCTGCACCGCGCGTGCCGAACGGCGAGATCGTCCCCTACTTGGCGGTGGCGAGCGGGGCAGGCATGTTCGGCGTCGGCATGGGACGGCCTTCCCATCCTCCGCCCAGCGCCTTGATCAGCGCGATCGTTGTCAGGAGCTGGTTGCTGGTGACAAACAGCGCGTCGCGCTCCGCCTGCAGCGAAACGCTTTGCGCATCGAGAACCTCGATCAACGCCACCAGGCCCGCCTTGTAACGGGCGTACGCCAGCTTCGTCGCCTTGTCCGCATTCGTGACCGCGACGGCCTGGTACTTCGCCTGCTGGTCGAGGATGCGCAGCCCGGCGAGCGCGCTTTCCACCTCCTGGAATCCCTGCAGGATGCGCGCCTGATAGATGGCGAGATTCTCGTCATAGGCCGCTTTCGCGCGGTCGACGTCGAATCCGATGCGCCCGGCGGTGAAGATGGGCTCGAAGAGGAATCCGCCGAGCGCCCAGATGCTGCTGTCGCGCTTCAGCAGGTCGGACAGCTCCGAGCTCTCGTAGCCCACCGCCGCCGTCAAAGTAATGGACGGAAAGTAGGCCGCCTTGGCGACGCCGATTTCGGCGTTTCGCGCCGCCAGCCTGCGCTCGGCTTCGGCGATGTCGGGCCGGCGTTGCAGCAGATCGGAGGGAAGCCCGACCGGGATCGCGGGCGGAGTGATGGCGAACGGCGCCTCGGCGACCTGGAACTGCTCCGGCAGGGTCCCGGTCAGCACCGCCAGGCGGTAGACGAGTTCCGCGCGCGTCTTGGCGGCCGCCTCGGCCAGCGCCTGCGTGGAAGCCAGCGCCGCCTCGGCGCGCGCAAGGTCGAGATCGCTTGCCAGACCTCCGCGCTTGCGCGCGTCCACCACGTCGCGTCCCTGCCGGCGAAGCTCGATGTTCTCGCGCAGGATGCGCAGCAGGTCGTCGTTGGCGCGCAGCAGGAAATACGTCTGCGCGACGTCGCCTTGCAGCGTAAGCAGTACCGTGTAATAGGCCGCGACGCTCGCCTCGAAGCGCGCATCCGCCGCCTCCACCAGGCGCCGCACCCGGCCCCAGACGTCCACCTCGTAGGTCGCATACAGCGGCACACGAAAGTCGTTGGCCGCGTAGGGTGCGTTGAGCGGCGCCTTGCTGGGCTGGTCGGGCCGGTTTCCGGATACGCCATAGCGGAACCCGCTCGAGACCAGATCGAGCTCCGGGTAGAGGAACGACCCGGTGATCCCGGCAATCGCCTGCGCTTGCAGCACGCGCGCGGCCGCCGCCTTGAGGTCGGGGCTCTGCTTGAGCGCTCGCGCTTCCAGGTCGTTCAGCACCGGGTCGTTGAAGCTTTCCCACCAGTGGCCCCGGGCGATGGTGTCCTGCGGCTGCGCCACTTTCCACGGACCCGCTTCGACGAATGCATTCGGTGCGGCCTGTTGCGGGCGCTTGTAGTCGGGACCGACCGAGGCACACGCGCAGAGCAGGAGTACGGCGCAGGTCGCGAAGCGGCGCAGCGGTGTACGCATCGGCATCGCCAGGCCCGTCACTTTGCCTGACTGGTTTGCGCCGTATTCGACATCGCCGCCTGGGACGGCGGATTCGGATCGAGGATCCGCACCTTGGTGCCGTCCTGCAGGATGTCGCTCGGACTCATCACCAGACGCTCGCCCTCGGCTACGCCGGAGAGCACCTCGACCGTCTTGCCGAAGTCGCGGCCGAGCTGGACTTTGCGCAGGTGCACGACGCCGCGGTCGTCGACCACCGCGACATGGGGCCCGTCGCCACCGGTCAGCACGGCCAGTCCCGGGACGACGATCGGCGGCGCCGGCTCCACCAGCTTGAACTGGATAGTCGCGTACATCCCCGGCCGCAAGGCGCCGTCCTGGTTGCGCACCTGCACCTCGGTGAGCAGCGTGCGCGAGGACGGATCCAGCGTCTCCGAGGTGCGCGTGACCTTGCCGGTGAACTTCCGATCGGGATATTCCCGCACCAGGATCGCGGCGCTGATGCCCTGCTTGATGAGCGGCATGTAGTTCTGCGGCACGGAGATGTATATGCGCAGCGGGTCGGTCTGGTAGAGCTTGTACAACCAGCCGGAAGCTTCCCTGCTGCCGGCGTCGATCAGCGCGCCGCGCGCCGCCTTGGCCAGATTGCGCTCCCCGATCGTTCCGGCGAAAGGCGCATAGACTTTCTGAAACGACTTCAATTCGCGCAGCCGGCTCACTTCCGCCAGCGCTGCTGCGTAGTCGGCCTTGCGCGCCTCGTAATCCGCGGCCCACTGGTCGACTTCCTGTTGCGACACCGCATCGTCCTTGAGCAGTGACTTGTAGCGCTCGGCGGTGATTCTGGCGAGGTTCAGCTTCGCCTTGACCTGGCCCAGGTTTTCTTCGGCCTGGCGCAGTTGCTGATCGAGTTCCGGAGTTTCGATTTCCGCCAGCAACTGCCCCGCCTTCACCTTGTCGCCGATATCCGCTCGCCAGCTTTTCACGTAGCCGTTGACGCGGGCGTAGATCGGAGCCTCCTCGAACGCTATGATGTTGCCCGGCAGATCCAGCTCCTGTTCGGGCTTGCCGCGCTGCGCGACCGTCACCGACACCGTCGGCTCCGAACTCCGCAGCGCGGTTTCACGCGGCTTGCTGGCCTCGGAACGGTTGAGCAGCGAAATCCATACGAGGGCCGCGATCGCTGCCAGGGAGATCGCGGCCGCTCCGAGAAGAAATTTTCGCCGGGCACGCGGTTTGTCGCCGGCCGCGCGAAACGACATCTGCTGGGACTCGCTCATGTGGCTGCCTTGCGTATCGGATCACATGAGTCCGATTTCAATTTGTCATACTTGGCGATGACGCCGATCGGATTCACGTTTTCGTATTCCATTGCGGCCGCAGGCCCACGATTATATGCAAAGTCGCTGTCAACGCGCCATGTTGCACCGGCGTTGACGGCATGCGCTTTTTTGTCCGCGCCGCGGCCACATCCCGATAAGGCGACCCAGTCTAAGCGCATTTTCTTCCTTAAGGAACCGGATTCGAGTTACGCTTCACGTCGTTCTGCACCCCGCCTGATTCGCCATGTGGATCGTCAAGCTGGCTCTGCGCCGAGCCTACACTTTCGTGGTTATCGCCATGATGATCGCCATTGTCGGCGCACTGGCGATCATCAAGACGCCGAAGGACATCTTCCCGTCGATCAACGAGCCGATCGTCACGGTGATCTGGCAATACCCCGGCTTTCCTGCGCCGGACATGGCGAATCAGATCACTGAGTTCAGCGAATACACCATCACGCAGTTCGTCAACAACGTGAAGCGCATCGAGTCGCAGAGCGTGTTCGGCAAGAGCGTCATTCGCATCTACTTCCAGCCCTCCGTGAGCGTGGACCTCGCGGTGGCGCAGGTCACCGCCACTTCGCAAACCATCCTCAAGCGCATGCCGGTCGGAACGACGCCGCCCTGGATCATGTCCTACGACCCCTCCAGCGTGCCGATCATGCAGGTGGCACTTGGCAGCCAGAGCATGAGCGAGGCGGAGCTGTTCGACTTCGCCCAGTACACCCTGCGTCAGGCGCTGGCGCCGGTGCAAGGTGCGCTGCTGCCCTCTCCCTATGGCGGCAATCCGCGCACCATCATGGTCGACCTGGACCCGGCCAAGCTGCAGTCCCAGGGCATCACGCCCAGCGACGTGAACCATGTCCTGAACGCGCAAAACGTGATCCTGCCCACCGGGTCCGTTTTCATCGGCGACACCGAATACATGCTGCGGCTGAACAGCACCCCGGCGCAAGTGTCGATGCTCAACGACCTGCCCATCAAGCGCGTCAACAACGCGGTGGTCTACCTGCGCGATGTGGCGAGCGTGCGCGACGGCTACATGCCGCAGACCAACCTGGTGCGCTATGACGGCCACAAGTCCGCGCTGGTGTCGGTCCTGAAGACCGGCAACGCCTCCACGCTCGACGTCATCGGGGCGGCCAAGGCGGTGCTCGACACCGTGCCCCTGCCCAAGGATCTGAAGCTTTCCGTGCTCTTCGACCAGTCGGTGTTCGTGGTCGCAGCGATGAAAGGCGTGGTCATCGAGGGCCTGATCGCCGCCGGCCTGACCGGTTTGCTGATCCTGCTGTTCCTGGGCAGCTGGCGCAGCACCCTGATCGTGGCGGTGTCCATTCCGGTCTCGGTGCTCGCCGCCATCTTCGTCCTGAGCAGCCTCGGCCACACGCTGAACCTCATGAGCCTGGGCGGCCTGGCATTGTCGGTGGGGATTCTCGTCGACAACGCGACGGTGACGGTGGAGAACATCCACCGGCATATGGCGATGGGCAAGAACCTGATCGAGTCCATCCTGGACGGTTCGCGCGAAATCGCCATACCGGCGTTCGTTGCCACGCTGTGCATCTGCATCGTGTTCCTGCCCGTGGGACTGCTCACCGGCGCCTCCAAGTACCTGTTCATCCCCATGGCGCTCGCCGTGGTGTTCGCGGTATCCATTTCGTACGCGGTATCCCGGACCCTGGTCCCGGTGATGACGCATCACCTGTTCCAGGGCGAGGCGCACCATGAAGTAGGCCATGGCGCGGGCGGTGCACGCCCGGGGGCGTTCACGCGCCTGTATCTCGCCTTTGACCGCGGCTTCCAGTCGTTCCGCAGCCGCTATGTGGGCTGGCTGAAGTGGTCGCTGGAGCATCCCCGGATCATCATCGCTGTGTTTGCCGTCGCGGTGGCCAGCGCCGCGGTGCTGATCCCCCTGGTGGGACGCGATTTCTTCCCGGTAGTGGACGCCGGCCAGATCCGGCTGCACGTGGCAGCGCCCACCGGTACCCGCATCGAGCAGACCGGGGTGTACTTCAGCCGCGTCGAGGAAGCGATGAAAGTGGTCATCGGCGACGACCTCGGGGTGATCGTCGACAACATCGGCCTGCCGCCCGGCACCAACCTCGCCACCAGCGACAACGTCACCACCAGCTCGGCCGACGGCGAGATCCTGCTCGCGCTCAAGAAGGAGCACAAGAGAGGCACCCAGGACTACATCCGCGAGCTGCGCGAGCGGCTGCCCCGGCAGTTCCCGGAGCTGACCTTCTATTTCCAGCCCGCCGACATGATGAACCAGATCCTCAACTTCGGCCTGCCCGCGCCGATTGACGTCAAGGTCTACGGGCTGGCGAAGGACGAGGACCTCTACGCGCTGGCCAAGAGAATCGAGCCCAGGATGCGCGCCGTGCCCGGCGCGGTCGACGTGCACATCCAGCAGCGCATCGACCAGCCCGCGCTGCAGATCAACGTCGATCGCTCGCGCGCCGCGGAGCTCGGCATGATGCAAAGACAGGTCGCCGACAACCTGCTCATCTCCGCCAGCTCCAGCCTCATGGTCTCGCCCAACTACTGGACCGAACCCAGCTCCGGCAGGAACTACAGCGTCGTCATCCAGACTCCGCCGCATCGGCTGGACACGGTGCAGGACCTCGCCAACTCGCCGCTTCCGGGAACGGGGCAGGCGCAAGTGCAATACCTCGGCAACGTCGCGAACATTGATCGCTCCGGCGTCGCAGCCCTGGTCACGCACACCAATGTGCAGGACACCTTCGACGTCATGGCCAACGTGCAGCAGCGCGACACCGGCAGCGTGGCCAGCGATGTGCGCAAGATCGTGCAGGACGTATCGGCCGGGCTGCCCAAGGGAACCGCGATCGAGATCTCGGGACAGGCGCAAACCATGGACGAAGCATTTCAGCGCCTGGGGTTCGGCCTCATAGGCGCCACCCTGCTCGTCTATTTCATCATGGTGATCAACTTCCAGTCCTGGACCGATCCACTGATCATCATCATGGCGCTGCCGGGGGCTTTCTGCGGCATCATCTGGATGCTGTTCGCCACCGGTACCACCTTCAACGTGCCCTCCCTCATGGGATCGATCATGACCGTGGGCGTGGCGACCGCAAACAGCATTCTGGTCATCGCTTTCGCCAACGACGCGCTGAAGGAAGGCAAGAGCGCGGTCGAGGCGGCGCTCGCCGCCGGGCATGCGCGGCTGCGCCCGGTGCTGATGACCGCCTTCGCGATGATCATCGGCATGGTGCCGATGTCGCTCGGGCTGGGCGAGGGCGGGGAGCAGAACGCCCCGCTCGGGCGCGCCGTGATCGGCGGCCTGGTCTTCGCCACCGTGGCCACCCTGATCCTGGTGCCGGTCATCTTCAGCCTGCTGCGCAGAGGCTGGCAGCCCAAGCCCGCCGAAGAGGGCGCCGAGCTTCTCGCCGCAACGTGAGCCCGGCGGCCGCCCGATTGGCTGGTGCGGATATCCTGTGCTTTCCTGCCGGCGCCGGGGTTTGAAAAAAAAGAGGTTCGGAGGGATCGTTCCGGGCGCGCTTCCGCGCCCGGAGCGTTTGTCACGAGTACCTAGAAGTACAGGCGGAAGGAAGTCATGACGATGTTCTCGTTGGCATAGGGCGCGCCGCCCACGGCTTCGAACGTCTCACGACCGGTGTAGGAGTACTGCATGCCGAACACCGCCGTTCCGTAGTTGCCCTTGTAAAAGCGGTACCAGGTGCCCAGGGTAAGCTGACGCACCTGCTTCGTGTCGGCGCGGCAGTTGGCGATGGCTGACACGGTTCCGGCTTCGTCAAAGCATCCGGTGTTGATGGCGTTCGGGTTACCGTAGCCGAACTGGGTGGACCCCGACGAAGAGTAGGTCGCGTCCGCTTTTTCCAGGCCGCCGTACAGGTAGATGTCCCACAGCTCCGTCGGCCGGGCGATCAGCCCGAGCAGCAGTTGCGACTCCTTGATCGGAACCAGATCTCCCGAAGCGTCGAACGTGGCGTCGGGCAGTTGCGCCGAACCGTAACGGCCGATGCCCTTGCCGGTCAGGAAGCTCAGTTGGAAGTCGAGCTTCCTTTCCGGGACCAGCGGCAGGATCGCCGCAGCGCCCGCGCCGCCGCCCCAGGTGGAGCGGTTGGAAAAGCCGCTGCGGTCGCGGAAATTGCGGGCCACGCCGTAGACCTCGTAGTGCCCCCAGCCGGGATCGATCGCCAATTTCGCCACATAGTCCGGCTGGGCGTCCGTGGAATAGTTTACGCCGACGGGATTCAGCAGACCGCCGGAGCCCGCCGGGTTGGTCGCCGTGGTGTTGGACGGCGTGTTGAGCGAGTTGATGCTCGCCTGCGGGCTCTCCACCGAAAACCCCAGCCAGACCGTCTTGCTGAAATCCTTCACCACCCGAAGCTGGGGGTTGCGCGTCCAGGTGAAGCCCGGCACGTACTGCGCGTCGATGGTGAGCGGAATCTGCTCCTGGCGCGGCGTGATACCCACCTTCTGCAGCGTCAGCAGGCTCCACGATTGCCCGGCGAGGAAATGGAAGCCGTAGTCGTAGCGATCGACCGTCATGTATCCGTGGCGGATACGCGGAGTGTAGCTGTTGCTCTCGCCCGAATTCGCGGTGCCCGCGGCGCCCAGGAAGTCGCTTTCGAAATACGCTTTCAACGCCGTATTCGAATCCACGTCGCCTTCCGCGAGCGCGGAGAGCCGGCTCTGGCGGGCCGATTCGCGGAATTCGGACAGGCGGTAGTTCGGGTTGTTGGGAAGCGGCATCCCGGCGTTGAAGCTGGAGTTCACATCCGCGGTCTCATTGCGGGAGCGGTAGATGCCCGCGGCTTCGATGAACCCTCCGAACTTGAACCGGATGCCCTGCTGCGCATCCGCCGGTTTGGCCTCGGCCTGCTTCTTCTTTTCCTCCTCGCGCGCCTGGTCGAGTTTCTGGTACTCGTCGTCGCTGAGAATTCCTTTTTCCTTCAGGCGGTCGAGCAGGTCGTCCACTGTCGCGGCCTGCGCGGGTAGGCTCAGGCTCGCGCAGACCGCGGCAATCGCCGCAGCCAGCGCCAACGGGCGCCGCAGAGCGGACGCGGTGCTCGCTATCGTCTGCGCTTTGTTGTTGACTGCCATCACAATCTCCATGGGTTATGAGGATCGACTCCTCGGCCGCCCGGATACGGGTACCGATTCCCGATGACGCCTGCAGCCTTTCCCGGGAGAGGAAAAAATCGGCTCGCCGAAACGTCACGCGCGGCGAATTCTGCTAAACATAAGTGACCGTTTCATGACAGTTCGGCGGGACGCGGAACGAAACAGGCGTGTCGACCGCGACCGGCCAGGGAAGCGCGGTGCGGCAGCGAACGGGGAGGCGGCCGGCGACCCGGCGCGGGCACTAGGCTGCGAGCAGCGCGACCAAGCTCAGCGCGAGCAGGCAAACCGCTGCCGCCAGCACGACGATGATCCTGTTCTGGCGGCGGCGCAGCGCGAGCAGCCGCTGCAGCGACGGATCCGGTTCGTCCGAGCGCCGCTGCGCGAGAGCGACGTGCAGCAAGCGCGGCAGTTGCGGCAACAGGACCGCCCAGCGCGGCGCCTCCTGGCGCAGGGTGCGGACGAATCCGCGCCAGCCGATCTGCTCCGACATCCAGCGCTCGAGATACGGCTTGGCGGTCTTCCACAAGTCCAGATCCGGATCGAGCTCGCGGCCCAGGCCTTCGATGTTGAGCAGCGTCTTCTGCAGCAGCACGAGCTGCGGCTGGATCT
>DASRFY010000061.1:0-2370 GCA_035651315.1 Burkholderiales bacterium | reverse complement strand
TCCGCCTGATGGATCTCGCCGATCTCAAGGAACTGAACGGCAAGGTCGACCGGCTGCTTGCGCACCACAACGCGCTGCGGCGCGGGCTGAAGCTCGAGGAGATCAAGCCGAAGCAGATTTACGACGAACTCGCCCAGATTGCGCCGCGCGTGCTGCCCTACATGGATTCGGTCTGGTCGCTGCTCGACGAGAAGCGCCGCGAGGGAAAGCGCATCCTGTTCGAGGGGGCGCAGGGCGCGTTGCTCGACGTCGACCATGGCACCTATCCGTATGTCACGTCCTCGAACACCGTCGCAGGGCAAGCCGCGACTGGGTCGGGGCTTGGCCCGAGCGCAATCGGCTACGTGCTCGGCATCACCAAGGCCTACACCACGCGCGTCGGCAACGGGCCGTTCCCGACCGAACAGAAGAACGAGATCGGCAGGACGCTCGGCGAGCGGGGCCGCGAATTCGGCACGGTGACCGGCCGCCCGCGCCGCTGCGGCTGGTTCGACGCGGTGCTGGTGCGCCAGACGGTGCGAACGAGCGGCATCAACGGCATCGCGCTGACCAAGCTCGACATCCTCGACGGTTTCGACGAGATCAAGGTTTGCACGCGCTACCGCCTCGACGGGCGCGAGATCGACTATCTCCCCGCAAGCGAGCACGCGCAGGCCGCCGCCGAGCCGCTCTACGAGACGTTCGCGGGCTGGAAGGAAAAGACCGCGGGCGCGCGCTCGTGGGCGGAACTGCCGGCACAGGCCATTAAATACGTCCGCCGCGTGGAAGAATTGATCGGGTGCCCGGTTGCGCTGTTGTCAACCTCGCCGGAGCGCGAGGACACGATTCTGATGCAAAATCCTTTTGAGGCTTGATCGAATCCGTTCCGTGACAGCATCATTATAAAGAGATGGCCGACTATTACCCGCTCGTCGCGCGCGCCGTATCCGGTCTGGACCGGAATACCGGCGAGGCCCGCCGCGCTCTCTATGAGAGGGCGCGCACGGCCTTGGTCGCGCAGCTTCGCGGGGTGACCCCGCCGCTCGACGAAGCCGAGATCACGCGCGAACGGCTGTCGCTGGAAGAGGCGATCCGCAAGGTCGAAGGCGAGGCGGCACGCCGCCCCCGCGAGGCGGGATCGGCCGCAGCGCAGAAGGCGCCGCGCCAGCCGGCGACCGCCGAACCGTCCGCCCGCCCGGCCCAGGCGCCGATGCAGCGCCCGGCGCCGGCAACGCCGCCGGCGCGTCCGCCGCAGCAACCGGCTCCTTCGCCGCAACCCTCGCCGTCATTGTCGGCGGAAGGTCTCAAGGGTTTCCGGACCGGCGTCGGGCTCGGCGATTATCCGGAACCGCCTCCGGCGCCTTCGCCCGCGGCCGCTCCGCCGCGCCCTCAGCAACAGCCGCCGCGCCGTCCGACGCCGCCCTCGCGTGATCCGCTGGCCGGCCTTCCGACCGCTTTCGATTTCGACCAGCATCAGCCGGTCCTCGATCCGGAGACGCTGCATCATCCCGATGCGGCGGCCGGCCACGATTATGGCGCGCCGCCTCCGCCGCCCGCGGGACGTTCGCGCCCGCAGCCGCCGGCCGAGGAAGAGCCGCGCCAGTCGCTGTTTGCTCTCGGTCCGCTGATCAAGATCGCGATTTCGGTCGTCATCGTGATCGTGCTCGGCGTGTTCGCCTATTCCTATCGCCATACGCTCGTCGGCATCTATCAGGCGTTCCGCGGATCGCCCGCGCCGGTGGCGCGCGATGCGCGCGACACCGCGGCGTCGCAGGCGCGGCCGAAGATCAGCGACCGCGTCGGCGCGTCGGGCACCGCCGCGCCGCAGGCAGGGCAGGGCGCGCCCGCCGTCGCGCAGCGCGTCGTGCTCTACGAAGAAGAGGCGAACGATCCGCAGGGCAAGCGCTATATCGGTTCGGTGATCTGGAAGACCGAAACGGTGTCGCCGGGGCAGGGCAAGCCGCCGGAGCTGGCGGTGCGCGCGGACGTCGAGATCCCCGAGCGGCGGATGAACATGACCTTCTCGCTCCGCCGCAACACCGACCCGACCTTGCCCGCGAGCCACACGGTCGAGATCATGTTCAATCTTCCGGCCGATTTCGCGCCGGGCGGAATTTCCAACGTGCCGGGCCTCCTGATGAAGCAGGCCGAGCAGACGCGCGGCACCCCGCTCGCGGGACTGGCGGTGAAAGTGACCAGCGGCTTTTTCCTGATCGGGTTGTCGGCGGTGGAGGCCGACCGGCAGCGCAATATCGAATTGCTGAAGGAGCGCGCCTGGTTCGATATTCCGATCGTCTATCAGAACAACCGCCGCGCCATCCTGGCGCTGGAAAAAGGCACGCCCGGCGAGCGCGCTTTCGCCGAAGCGTTCGCGGCGTGGAAGCAGTAGCA
>DASRFY010000060.1:0-5971 GCA_035651315.1 Burkholderiales bacterium | reverse complement strand
CACGCGGTCGCCGTCGAAGGCGAGCACGATCACGCTGTCCGGCACGCCGATGTAGGTCTTCAGGTACTTGCGCTCGTAGTCGAGGCTGCCGTCGTAGAGATACGGAAACTCGCGGAATACCTCGATGCGCAACCGGGCTAGATCGTCGACGTAGCGCTCGAGGCCTTTACCCGAAAACCGTTCGACTCGTATCGCCATCGCTCAACCGACATCCAAACCCAACGCAGAGGCGCAGAGGACGCAGAGATCGCAGAGAAAAAGAAAAGGAAAGTCTGTTGAGAAGATACGGCATTGTTTGCTCCAGTTTGTTTACCGCGCCCGGTCGGAATTTTCGATCGAACCCCGATGCTGCCGCAACTTCGGAAGAATCGCTCTCTAGCTTGTTTTCCTCTGCGCCCTCTGCGCCCTCTGCGTTGAGATGTTGATGTCTAGCCGGCCCCGACCTGGTGCAGCCAGTCTTGCAGGTTGTAGTAGTTCGTGACGCGGGCGACTTTCCCGTCGCGAACGTCGAAGAACGCGCCGCCGGGCAGGCGATAAGTCTGGCCTTTTGCTTCGGGAAGCCCTTCGTCGGTTTTCAGGTACTTGCCCAGCACCACGAACTCGGCGGCGGCGCGGGCGCCGTCCTCGCTGACCATGATCGAGATGTCGACGATCTGTTCCCGGTAGCAGCGGTTCATCCGCGCCATGAAGCGGCGGAACGCCTCCTTGCCGACCTCGCGCCCGCCCTGGTTGATGTCGTGCGCGACGTCGCCGGCGAGCAGCTCCAGAAAGCCTTCCGTGTCGCCGGCGTTGAAAGCGGCGTAGTAGCGCCGGATGAGTTGCTTGGTGTCGTGATTCATTTCGATACAGGCGGCAAATGCTTCGCGGATTCGAAAACGAGGCGGCGATTGTACCCATCGTCCCATCAGGCTTCGAGTCCCGGCTCCCTCTTGATCCACTTGCCTTCGTCGGGCGGACGGAACGCCGCCAGCCGGTCGACCAGCCGCTCCGCCTCGGTGTCGACCAGCAGACAGTCGAGGTGCGCCGGCTTGATGAAGCGCTCGTCGCGCATGCGGCCGAGAAAACCGATCAGGGGACCGTAATAGCCGGCGACGTCGAGCAGCCCGATCGGCTTGCGATGGATGCCGAGCTGCAGCCAGGTCCAGGTCTCGAACAGCTCGTCGAGCGTGCCGATGCCGCCCGGCAACGCGATGAAGGCGTCGGACAGATCGACCATGCGCTGCTTGCGCGCGTGCATCGACTCCACCTCGATCATCTGCGTCACGCCCGTGTGCGCGAGCTCTCTGCTGCGCAAACCGGTCGGAATGACGCCGATCGCCTCGCCGGCGCCGGCAAGGACCGCGTCCGCGACCACGCCCATCAGTCCGACGCTGCCGCCGCCGTAGACCAACCCGATTCCGCGCCGGACCAGCAGCTCGCCGACGCGTTTCGCCGCCGTGACGTACTCCGGCCGATCGCCGGTACTGGACCCGCAATACACGCACAGCCTGCGCATTACCCTCGCCACATGCACTCCCTTACGTTCTGCGCTGTCGTCGGCCCAACTGTAGCCGAATGTCGCGCTGACGGGCGAGCTGGCGCGTGCGGATACAACGGCGCGCCGCGCTGTCGAAGCAGGAGGCGAATGAACCGGAGGCCGTCATGAACTTCCCCGCCGCCTTGCGCCGGCTCAGCCTGCCCGCGCTGCTGCTGATTTTCGCCACCGCCGCCCAGGCAGCCGGCGTGTCGATCGTGAGCCCGCAACAAGGGGAGACGGTGCACGACAACCTCGGCAAGGTGCGCGTGGCGCTGAGCTTCGACGGCGGTGCCGCGAACAAAGTGCGGCTGGTGATGGACGGCGCGCCCCTGCCGGACGAGTACAAGGGCGCAATCATTCGCCTGGAAAACATAGAGCGCGGCGAGCACGTCCTCGTGGCGCAATTGCTCGACGAGGACGGCAACGTTGTCACCTCCTCCGCCCCGGTGACCTTCTACATGTGGCGCGCCTCCGCCCGGTTCCCCGGCCGGCGCGTGCCCCCGCGCTGAAATCCCCGCGTCGCCTGCGGTTTCCGCGCCCCGCATGGATTCAACACCGGGCGGCTCGCTCGACCCGGCGACCATCTACAAGTAATCGAGGCGAATTACAACCGGCCCGCGCTGGTGAAATGGATCAACTGCCTGGTCGATGCCGATGGCAATTACCTTCCGCAGCTGCTGCCGGTGGACCCGACGCTGCACTGGGCCAATCTGGAATCCGGAATTCTTCGGCACCGCGATCTATATCATCAACGAAGGCCCGGACGAGCCCTAAGGACACGGTCATCGCCTATCCCGGAGAGATCACGCGCGTGAAAGCCTTGTTCGACCTCCCGGGGCTCTATGTCCGGCACTGCCACATCGTCGAACACGAGGACAACGAGATGATGCGGCCGTATTTCATCGGATCGAATCCGCCGATACCGTAATACGGCGCGGAAAGCGGGGGAGAGGTTGCTCAGCGGCCGCGTCGGGCGACTTTGACCGCCTTGCGCACCCGCACCCGCCGCTCGTCTTTCCTCTCCCCCGCCTCATAGGGCAGCGGCAGCGCCGTCTGATATTTCACCTGCTTGAGCGCAAAGCTCGACTTGATGTTGCCCACCCCCGGCACGCGCGTGAGAAAGTCGAGGATGAAGTGCTCCAGCGCCTGCAGGTCCGGCACCACCACCCGCAGCAGATAATCCGCCTCGCCGGTCATCAGGTAGCACTCCATCACTTCGCGCCGGTCGCGGATCGCGCTCTCGAACACCTCCAGCGCCGGTTCGATCTGCTTCTCGAGCGAGACCTGTATGAACACGCTCACCTTCAGTCCCACCTTGAGCGGGTCGAGCAGCGAGACGTACCGGCTGATGTACCCGGTGCGCTCCAGCGCGCGCACCCGCGCCAGGCACGGCGACGGCGACAACCCCACCGCATTTGCCAGCTCGACGTTCGAGGTCCGGGCGTCGCGCTGCAGAAGGGAGAGGATCTTCCAGTCGATCGCATCCAGCACGAGCTCCGGCATTTTCTGCCTCCATTCACGTTACGAAGCGCATTTTATGCCGGCGCGGCCGGTTCCTGACGGGATAAACGAAACCACATGCTTCGCCAACCGCGCTACCATGCGCGCATCGATTCCGTATCCCGCGTTGCGGGGCATTCGTCTTCGTTCCGATGGTGACGCCATGAGCGACCTTTCCGACATCCAGGACCTCAAGTCCGCCTTCTGGCGCGTGCTGCCGCCGGACCTCGATCCGGTCGAGACCCGCGAATGGCTGGAGGCCTTCGACGCCGTGGTGAAGGCGGAGGGCCGCGAGCGCGCGACCTTCCTCCTGATGAAGCTGCTGGAGCAGGCGCGGCAACTGCGCGTGCCGATGCCGCCGGTGCTGAACACGCCGTACGCGAACACCATTTCCGTCGCGGACCAGCCGCCGTTTCCCGGCAATGCGGAAATCGAGGCGCGGCTCTCCGCGCTGGTGCGCTGGAACGCGCTCGCGATGGTGGTGCGCGCGAACCGCGATCATCCCGAGCTCGGCGGCCACATCGCGACCTACGCCTCGTCGGCGGATCTGTTCGAGGTCGGCTACAACCATTTCTTCCGCGCCGGCCAGAACGGCGACGCAGTGTACTTCCAGCCGCATTCCGCGCCGGGCGTCTACGCCCGCGCCTATCTGGAGGGCAGGCTGAGCGAGGAGCATCTCGCCAATTACCGGCGCGAAACCGGCGGCGGCGGACTGTCGTCCTACTGCCACCCGTGGCTGATGCCGACTTTCTGGCAGTTTCCGACCGGCTCGATGGGGCTCGGCCCGATCACCGCGATCTACCAGGCGCGCTTCATGCGCTACCTCGAGCACCGCGCGATCGCGCAGACCGCGGCCCGCAAGGTGTGGTGCTTCGTCGGCGACGGCGAGATGGACGAGCCCGAGTCGCTCGCCGGCCTGTCGATGGCCGCGCGCGAAGGCCTCGACAACCTGATTTTCGTCGTCAACTGCAACCTGCAGCGCCTGGACGGCCCGGTGCGCGGCAACGGCTCCATCATCCAGGAGCTGGAGGGGCTGTTCGCCGGCGCCGGCTGGAACGTGATCAAGGTGATGTGGGGCTCCGACTGGGACTCGCTGTTCGCGCGCGACACCGAGCACGTCATCATCAAGCGGCTGCACGAGACGGTGGACGGCGAGTTCCAGAAGTACGCCGCGACCGACGGCCGCTTCAACCGCGAGCACTTCTTCAACAAGTATCCAGAGCTGCAAAAGCTCGTCGCGCACCTGTCCGACGAGGACATCGATCGCCTGCACCGCGGCGGCCACGACCCGGTCAAGATCCACGCCGCCTACCACGCGGCGGTGAATCACAAGGGCCGGCCGACGGTGATCCTCGCCCAGACCAAGAAGGGCTACGGCATGGGCCACTGGGGACAGGGCAAGATGACCGCGCACCAGGCGAAGAAGCTGGAGGACGACGCCCTGCTCGCCTTCCGCGACCGCTTCGCGCTGCCGCTTTCGGACGCCGACGTGCACGACCTTCGCTTTTACAAGCCGGCGGACGACAGCCCCGAGATGAAATATCTCCACGCGCGGCGCCAGGCGCTCGGCGGCTACCTGCCGGCGCGCGTACCGAAGGCGCAGCCGCTCGCGGTGCCGGAGCTCTCCGCGTTCGCCAAGCTGCTCGAAGGAACCGGCGAGCGCGAACAGTCCACCACGATGGTGTTCGTGCAGATGCTCGCCCAGATGCTGCGCGACAAGCAGCTGGGCAGGCACATCGTGCCGATCGTAGCCGACGAGGCGCGCACCTTCGGCATGCAGTCGCTGTTCCGGCAGGTGGCGATCTACTCGCCGTTCGGCCAGCTCTACGAGCCGGAGGACAAGGACGAGCTGCTCTACTACAAGGAGGCGAAGGAAGGGCAGATTCTGGAGGAAGGCATCACCGAGGCGGGCGCGATCTCGTCCTGGATCGCGGCGGCGACGTCGTACTCGGCGCACGGCGTGCCGATGCTGCCCTTCTACATCTTCTATTCCTGTTTCGGCTTCCAGAGGATCGGCGACCTCGTCTGGGCGGCGGCCGACTCGCGCTCGCGCGGCTTCCTGCTCGGCGCCACCGCCGGTCGCACCACGCTCTCCGGCGAGGGCCTGCAGCACGAGGACGGCTCCAGCCATCTGCTCTTCTCCACCGTGCCGAACTGCGTGGCCTACGATCCCGCCTACGGCTACGAGCTGACGGTGATCCTCCGCGACGGCATGCGCCGCTTGCTGGAAAACCAGGAGGACGTCTTCTACTACGTTACCGTGATGAACGAGAACTATGTCCACCCGGCGATGCCGCAGGGCGCGGAGGAGGGCATCCTCAAAGGGATGTACCGCATTCGCGAGGCGCAGGACGAGAGGCGGGAAGCAAAGCAGACGGTGCAACTGCTCGGCGCCGGGACGATTTTGCGTGAGGTACTCGCGGCGGCCGAAATGCTGGAACACGACTGGGGCGTTTCGGCCGATGTGTGGAGCGTGACCAGCTTCACGGAACTGCGCCGCGACGGCATGGGCGCGGAGCGCTGGAACCGGCTGCATCCGGGCGCCGAGCCGAAGCTCTCGTGGGTCGAACGCTGCCTCGCCGACACTAGCGGCCCGGTGGTCGCGGCAAGCGACTACATGCGCACGGTGGCCGACCTGATCCGCACCTGGGTCCCGCGCCGATACGTCACGCTGGGCACCGACGGTTT
This sequence comes from Burkholderiales bacterium, assembly GCA_035651315.1. Lineage (GTDB taxonomy): Bacteria > Pseudomonadota > Gammaproteobacteria > Burkholderiales > Eutrophovitaceae > DASRFY01. Next base: position 267 of record DASRFY010000060.1, on the reverse strand, counting down.
CGGCCGCAGCGACACCCGCGAGCGGCTTCGCGACTACTTCGAAGTCGACCGCAGGCACGTCGCGGTGGTCGCGCTCAAGGCGCTCGCCGACGAAGGTACGATCGACCGCGGGATGGTCGTGCAGGCGATCGAAAAATACGGCATCGCCGCCGAACGGCGCAATCCCTGGGATTGCTAGGGAAACTCTGAACAAGTCCCCGTGAATCGTGTCATAGGCAAAAGCGCCTCGGCGCGATAACGGGGGACAACAAGATGAAACAAACGACC
>DASRFY010000059.1:0-2442 GCA_035651315.1 Burkholderiales bacterium | reverse complement strand
CCGCCGATCGGGTGCGGCCCGAGAAACCGGGCACCGCGCGCAGCGCCTGGACAGTTTCGGGCAGGCTGATCGCCGCCTCGATGATCGCGCTATCCGGCAGCACTCGGCCCGGCGTCATGTCGCGTCGGCGCGCGAGCATGTCGCGGTGCTCCCAGAGCGCACGAACGACCGCGAGGTTGCGCGGCCTGCGGACCTTGTGGATGCCTGACGTGCGCCGCCACGGTTCCGCGCGCGGTGGATGCGGGGCAGCAGCCAGCACTGCGGCGAACTCTTGTTCTGCCCAGGCCAGTTTGCCCTGCGCATCGAGGTCGCGGTGTACCGCGTTGCGCAGATCGACCAGCAGTTCGACATCGAGCGCTGCGTAACGCAGCCACGGCTCGGGAAGCGGGCGCGTGGACCAGTCGTCGGCGGAGTGGCCCTTCTCCAAGGAGAAGCCCAGCAGCTCCTCGACCATCGGGCCGAGCCCGACTCGCGCGTAGCCCGCCAGTCGGCCGCCCAGCTCGGTGTCGAAGATGTACGGCGGAGTCAGCCCGACTTCGCGGAGGCAGGCCAAGTCCTGCGCGGCGGCGTGCAGGACCCACTCGGTGTTCGCGAGCACGGCGCTCAAGGCGGAGAGGTCGGGACAAGCGATCGGATCGATCAGCACCGTGCCTGCGCCCTCGCGGCGAAGCTGCACGAGGTAGGCGCGCTGGCTGTACCGGTAACCGGACGCCCGTTCGGCGTCGACCGCGACCGGCCCGGTGCCCGCCGCAAAAGCCGCCACCGCTGCCGCGAGCGCCTCGGCGTCGGCGATGACGTCAGGTACGCCATCACGCGGGACGAGGAGGGGCACGGCTTCGGGGTTAAGCGGCGGCTGCTCGCGGGCGTCAACGGTCACGCCCTTACGGTAACGCGCGGACGGCCCGCTTAGACGGTTGATTCCTGGCCATATCCGCTAACGCGTGTTGCGCCAGGGGGAGAAGCTGCTTTAGGGGAGCGCCGGGTGGCGCGCAGTGGGACGAAAAGCCGCCGGGCGCGTGGATCACCACGCGCCCGGACGTTGCGCTCAGTGCGATCGCGCGCGGCCGGGGCTGAGACTGCGACTGCGGCGGCGCTGCGACTGCGAGATCTTGCGACGTGCTGCGAGTTGTGCCGAAGATGCGCGCAGGCGTTCCGTTGCCGGTTCGCCTGGCGCGATCGTGGCAGGCTGGCGATGCCCTGCCGGTTTGTCGATCGTCGATCGTCGCTATGTGATCAAGCGATCAAGCGATGATGCCGCCTCGCATCGCCACCGCGACCATCCCGGCACGGTCGCCTGTGCCGAGCTTGCGGGCGATGCGGGCGAGGTGGCTCTTCACGGTCAGCGCGGACAGGCCCATCGTCTGGCCGATGGCCTTGTTCGAACGACCATCCGCGACCAGGCGCAGCACCTCGATCTCGCGCGCGGACAGCTCACGGCAGCCGGCGTTCATCGTGGGCGGAATGGCACCGACGGCCAGCGCCGCCGCAGTGCCGGCCGCGCCGCTCATTGCAGCGAGCCGCTGCTGGCGCAGATGCGGCGGCATCCCGGAGACGCTGCCGAAGCCGGGTCGCGCCTGCGGGAGCGCCCGAGCGCCGGTGACCACGTAGCCGCGCACGCCGGACGCCAGCGCCGCACGCACCGCGTTCGTGTCGTCGGCGGTGGAGATGGCGACCGCGCTGCTCCAGCCCGCGTTACGCATCTCGGCGAGCAGTGCGAGGCCGGGTCCGTCCGGCAGGTGCACGTCCACCACGGCGATGTCGCGCGGGGTAGCCATCCTGGTCCGGGCTTCCGCGATGGTGGAGGCCTCGACGACGTCGCGGACGCCGAGCGCCCACAGGTGTCGGGTGACCGAGGTGCGTACCCGCAGGTCGTGGACCACGACCATGGCGGTGAGCTTTGCCGGCCGATAGGCCAGCAGGCTCGCAGTGTGATCGACGAGTACCGACACCTGGCCTCCCGATGTTGGACGGGGATCGGCCGCAGAGGGTGGAGGAGCGGCCGGATGGGGCTCTACGGAGGAGGAATCGGCAATGTGGGTGGCGACCTTTAGCGTGACGGCCACCCGAGTCGGCCTAACAAAAGACCGGTTCATACCGGAATCACCCCCTGCTTCCACCCGAACGGGGGCGACGGCGGGGCGTCGCTGCCCTCCCTCCGGGCGGCCCCTTCCCCTGGGCGGCTCAGCGGGCACGAGCTGACCAGCGGAGATGACCACGTGTCAGTGAGGCGCCGCACCGCCCCGACAAAGGGTGGAATCGAGACCTACCCACTCAGGCATCCGGGTAATCATGTTTCGATATTCACCTGCATGGACGAATAGACCTCCGTCGTCCAAAGTGTTGTGACCCATCCGGAACTATGCCGATAAAGGCATAGTCATGCTTATCCGGGCATTCGGCGGCAGGTGTGGAGCGGGAGCGAGAGTGAAAGGGCGGGAGCGA
>DASRFY010000058.1:0-11588 GCA_035651315.1 Burkholderiales bacterium | reverse complement strand
TGGATCACGGCGCCTGGGTGCCGCTGCTGTTCATGTATCCCTCGGCCGACGTCCCGGTCGCGCAGCTTTCGATCCAGACGCATCTCGGGGTGCAGCATCATTACGCGCTCGGCTGCGCGCTCGCGCCGCTTGCCGAGGAAGGCGTGCTGATCGTCGGCTCGGGCAGCATCACCCATAACCTGCAGGAGGTCTTCGGCGGCGGCCCGCGACCGGTCGCGCCGGAATACGTGGACGCATTTCGCGACTGGATCGCCGAGCGCCTGGCTTCTGAAGATGTCGAATCGCTGCTCGACTACCGCAGGCGGGCGCCCGATGCGGCGCGCGCGCATCCGACCGAGGGCCATTTCGTCCCACTGCTGTTCGCGCTCGGCGCGGCAGGCAGCCACGCCCGCGCCACGCGGCTGCACGATGAGGTGACTTTCGGCGTCATCGGCATGGATGCGTATGCCTTCGGCGCGCCGGTCGTGCGTCCGGTCGCGACGGAGGGCGTTGGATCCGCTGCGGGTTCGTAGGTGGCGTCATCTGTCCCACTCCGGGTGGGTCTCATCTCCGACACGCACGGCCTGCTGCGGCCGGATACCAAGTAATCGTCTGCGGACATTCGCACCGCCCCGGCTGCGAGTCGCGGGATGGAGTGCTTTACATCAATCCGGGCAGCGCGGGACCGCGCCGCTTCAGCCTGCCGGTCAGCGTCGGCCGTCTGGCGGTCGCGGGCGCGCTCGTGACGCCCCGGTTGCTGGAACTCAAGCCGGAAGCGTCAACGAGCTCGACGCGGAACTGCATCCGCTGCAAGCGACCGGGTTGACCGGATCAGGCACCCTGATTCGGATACGCCGTCAGCGGGGCAGGACGGCGTACGACATGATCTCCCCTTTGTTTAGTAACTTGCATTTTGCAAGTTACTTGCGACCGTAGCATACTGACTTGCAGTATGCAAGTGACAAAAGAAACCCGGTGCCCAGGAAGGATGAAAGCGAAGATGAAGCAGCCGCACGGCTTTCCGCGCTCCCCCTGCCCCATTGCGAACATGCTCGACCTGGTGGGGGACAAGTGGTCCTTGCTCGTGGTTCGGGACCTGCTCCACGGCAAGAGCACCTTCGGGGAGCTGCTCGATTCGCCGGAGCGGATCCCGACCAACATCCTCGCCGATCGTCTGAAGCGCCTGGAACAGGCCGGGGTGATCGCGCGCTCCGCGTACCAGGAGCGCCCGGTGCGCTACGCCTATGCGCTCACGCAGAGGGGAAAGGCCCTGGGAGACATCCTGCTGGCGTTCGTGCGCTGGGGCAAGAAACACATCCCCGGCACGCGGACTCTCAATGAATCCGCAGTGGGCGCCGCAAAGGCGCCCATCCGCCGCCCGGTCCAGTCGCGCCCGAGAGCGGCGCGCGCCGGCTAGTCCGGGAACCTCCTGCCGCGGAGGATTTCCGACGCTGTGAGGTGTCTAGCAAGTGAAGGAGCGTCGCCATGAGCCGTGATGACCGAAACAATCCCGCCCGCAGAAGGCTGCTCGCCGCCGGCCTCGCGCTGCCCGCGCTGATGATGCCGGGAGTGCGCGAAACGTTCGCGCAGGCGGGTAACCTGCCTGCCACGCCCGCTTGCGGCGACGCGCCGACGCCGAAGAACATGGAGGGGCCTTTCTACAAGCCGCGCTCGCCGCAGCGTACCTCGCTCCTGGAGCCCGGCATCGAAGGCGCGAAGCTGATGGTGACGGGTTACGTGCTCACAAAGACCTGCAATCCGGTGCAGAACGCGGTGCTGGATTTCTGGCACTGCGACGCGGATGGCGAATACGACAACACGGGCTTCCGGCTGCGGGGGCATCAATTTACCGACGCCGCCGGCCGGTACCGGCTGGAGACGATCGTTCCCGGCGTCTATCCCGGTCGCACCCGGCACGTTCACGTGAAGGTGCAGGCAGCGGACGGCCCGCTGCTCACCACGCAACTGTACTTTCCCGGCGAGCCGGGCAATCGGAGCGATTTCATTTTCCTGCCGGCGCTGCTCATGAACATGAGTCAGGCGAATGGGACCAGACTCGGGCGATTCGATTTCGTACTCGACGCGGGATAATCTACGACGCTGCGGCGGACGATGGGTCAACCACGACCACCGCACGCGAAGGGAAGATTTCGACTAGATGTGCTCGAGATGCTTGTTCAAGGTCCGCGGACTCATGCCGAGGATGTCGCCGATGTCCTTGTTGGTCTTGCTCTTCGCGGCCCAACCGCGGATCGAGCCCTCACTCCGAGGAGCGGCTTGCGGCGGCGCAAGCCGCCCGTTGCTTTCTCAGTTGCCGCGGGTGGCAATGTCCGCGAGCTTGTCCGGGTTCTGCCATCCCCCGCCCAGCGCCTTGAACAGGTCGGCGCTCGCGGCGAGTTGGGCGCGCTGCGCATCGATGCGGCTCAAGTCCGCATTTAGGAGGTTGCGCTCTGCATCGAGCAGGTCGAGCAGGCTCGCCACCCCGCTGTCGTAGCGCATCTTCGCCAGATCGTAGGCCTGCTTGAGCGCCTTGACCCGCGCCTGCTCCGCGTCGAGCACCTCCTTCGACTTGCGCTGGGCAACGAGCGCGTCGAGCACTTCGCGGAATGCGTTCTGCGTGCTGGCTTGGTACGCTGCGAGCAGCTGCCGCTGGCGCGCCTGCGCCGCTTCGACTCCGGCGGCGATCCGGCCGGCGTCGAAGATGGTCGCGGCCGCCGAGGTGCCGAAGCTCCACAGCCGGGCCGGCGCGCTGAACAGGTCCGAGAGCCCGGCGCTCTCCGTGCCGAGCGCACCGGTCAGCGACAGTGTCGGGAAATACGCTGCGCGCGCGAGACCGATGCGCGCATTGGCGGACACCAGTTGCTGCTCGGCCTCGCGGATATCGGGGCGGCGCTCCAGCAGGTCCGAAGGCAGTCCCGCCGGCACCGCGGGGGGCACGGTGAGCGCCTCGATCGCCGCGCCGATGTCGAGGTGCCGCTCGACGATCGCGCGCGGGCTGCGGCCGAGCAGCACGGCGAGCGCGTTTTCCTGCTGTGCGCGCGTGCGTTCCAGGTCGGGCAGCAGCGCGCGCGCCGCTTCGGTGTCGGCCTCGATCTGCCGCAGGTCGTACTCGGAGGACACGCCGGAGGTGTAGCGCAGTTGCTGCAGCTTCAATCCTTCGAGCCGCGTTTCCAGGGTGCGGCGGGTGAGGTCCACCTGCGCGTCGAGCGCGCGCAGCGTGAAGTAGCCGCGGGCGACGCTTGCGGCGACCACCAGGCGTACCGCGTCGCGATCGGCTTCCGAGGTGGCGACATCGGCCCGTGCCGCCTCGGTCGCTCGGCGCACCCGGCCCCACAGGTCGATCTCCCACGAAGCGGTGAGCTCCGCGGCGTAATCCCGGTAATAGGGGTTGAACCCCGGGAACCAGAGCGCGCTCTTCTCGCTTGCTCTGTAGCGATACGCCGAGGCGTTGGCGCCGACGCGCGGATAGCGATCTGCATCGACCGACTTCAGTTGCGCGCGCGCCTCGTCGACGCGGGCCACGGCCTGCGCGATATCGGTGTTGTGCCGGAGCGCTTCGTCCACCAGCGCATCGAGCACCGCGTCGCCGTACAGCGTCCACCAGCGGTCCGGCACCTTCGCCGGGGCGGCCGTCTGGTCGGGCCACGCCCGCGGCGTATCGATCTGCGGGCGTTTGTAATCCGGTCCTACGGTCGTGCATCCGGCCAGCACGACTGCGAGCAGGGCGGGCAGGTACCTGATCATGGCTGCAGTCCTTCTGCGTGGGGCGCGTGATGCGGATGGTCGGTCCTCTGCCGCGCCACCGCCTTGTGGCGATCGACTTCGCCGCGGATCTCCGCCGTCGCGCGCCGCTCGGTCAGATGGCGGTCGGTGATGAGCTTGAAGAACATCGGCACGAAGAAGATGGCGAGGAAAGTCGCCGCCAGCATGCCGCCCATCACGCCGGTGCCGACCGCGACGCGCGCGCCGGCGCCGGCGCCGTGCGAGAAGGCGAGCGGCGCGACCCCGAGGATGAAGGCGAGCGAGGTCATCAGGATCGGCCGGAAGCGCAGCCGCGCGGCTTCCATCGCCGCGGCCGAGGGCGACAGCCCTTCGTGGTGCTTCAGCGAGGCGTACTCGACGATCAGGATCGCGTTCTTCGCGGCGAGACCGAGCAGCGTGACCAGCCCGATCTGGAAGTACACGTCGTTGGTCAGACCGCGCAGCCACACCGCGGCAAGGGCGCCGAAGGTGCCGAACGGCAGCGCCATCAGCACCGACAACGGCAGCGACCATTTCTCGTACTGCGCGGCGAGGATAAGGAACACCATGACCACCGCGAGGCTGAGCGCGATCGCCGAGGTGCCGCTCGCGCGCTTTTCCTGGAACGAGGCGCCGCCCCAGTCGTAGCTGAAATCGGGAGGCAGCACGCGGTTGGCGATTTTCTCCACCACCTGGATCGCCTGGCCGGAGGACACGCCCGGCGCGCCCTGACCGAGCAGCTTGACCGCCGGCAGGTTGTTGAAGCGGTCCAGCGAGTCGGGACCGGAGGTGTAATTCACTCTTGCGAGCGCGCGCACCGGCACCATGTCGCCGTTGACCGAGCGCACGTACAGATCGCCGATCGACCCCGGGCTGCTGCGGTAGCCGGGCTCGGCCGACATCAGCACCTGCCAGGTGCGGCCGAAACGGTTGAAGTCGTTGACGTAGTACGAGCCGAGCGTGGCGGCGAGCGTGTCGAAGACGTCGTTCAGCGGCACGCCGAGCGCCTTCACCTTTTCGCGGTCCACGTCCACGTACAGCTGCGGCACGTTGCTGCGCCAGAGCGACTGCACGCCGGCGAGCATCGGGTCCTTGTTCGCCTCGCCGAGGAACTGCCCCATCACCTGGGCGAGGCGCTGCGGTCCGCCTTCGCCGCGGTTCTGGATGTAGAACTCGAAGCCGCCGGCGTTGCCCAGCCCGAAGATCGGCGGCGGCGCGAAGGCGAACACCAGTCCTTCCCTGATGTGCGCCGTCTTCATGTAATAGTCGCCGAGAAGCATCCGCGTATCGATGCCGGGGCGCTCGTCCCAGTGCTTCTGGGTGACGAAAATGGTGGCGGCATTGTTGCGAAAGCCGCCGCCGATGAAATCCAGGCCGGTGAAGGCCACGGCGTATTCGTTCGCCGGGTTGGACTGAATCGCCTTTACCACCTCGGACACGACCCGGTCCGTGCGCTGCAGGGTGGCGCCGTCGGGCAGGAATACCACGCCGATGTAATAGCCCTGGTCCTCGTCGGGCACCAGGCTGCCCGGCGTGTGGCGCCAAAGCGCCGCGGTGATCGCGACCATGCCGACGAACAGCGCCACGCCGATCGCGCCGCGACGGATCATCCACGCCACGCCGTCGGCGTAGCGGCCGGTGACGCGATGGAACCAGTCGTTGAACCAGGCGAAGAAGCGGCCCGGCGCCCGGTGTTCGCGCTTGAGGATCAGCACGCACAGCGACGGCGTCAGCGTGAGTGCGATGATGCCGGACAGCACCACCGCGATGGCGATGGTGACCGCAAACTGGCGGTACAGCTCGCCGGTCAGGCCGCCGAGGAAGGCAATTGGCACGAACACCGCGCACAGCGTGAGCACGATGGCGATCACCGGCCCGCTCACCTCCTTCATGGCCTGGATCGCCGCCTCGCGTGCCGACATGTGCTCCTCGTGCATGATGCGCTCGACGTTCTCCAGCACCACGATGGCGTCGTCCACCACGATGCCGATCGCGAGCACCATCCCGAACAGCGTCAGCGTGTTGATCGAGTAGCCGAGCACGAACAGTCCGGCGAAGGTGCCGATCAGCGACACCGGCACGGCGGCAAACGGGATCAGCGTCGCGCGCCAGTTCTGCAGGAACAGGAACACGACGAGGAACACCAGGATCATCGCCTCGACCAGGGTTTTGACCACCTCGCGGATCGAGACTTCGACGAAGCGCGTGGTGTCGTAGACGACGGAGTACTGCAGTCCCTTGGGAAAGCGCGCCGAGAGCTGCTTCATCGTCCTGCCGACGTCCTTCGCCACGTCGAGTGCGTTGGCGCCCGGCTGCAGGAAGATGCCGAGCAGCGCCGACTCGCGGCCGTTGACGCGGCCGATGAAGTCGTAGTCCTTGGAGGCCATTTCGACCCGGGCCACATCTTTCATCCGCACCGAGGAGCCGTCGGGATTCGAGCGCACGATGATGTTCCCGAACTCGTTCGCGTCGGAGAGCCGGCCCTTGGTGGTGACGGTATAGACCAGTTCCTGCGGACCGCCGGTCGGCGCCTGGCCGACCTTGCCGGCGGCGAACTGCGCGTTCTGCTCGTTGAGCGCCGCCACCAGGTCGGTTGTCGTCAGCTTGAGCTGGGCCATGCGGTCCGGCCGCAGCCAGATGCGCATCGCGTAATCCTTGGCGCCGAAGATCTGCACGTTAGTCGTGCCCGGAATGCGCTTGATGGTGTCGAGCACGTTCAGCGTGACGTAGTTGCTGATGTACAGGTCGTCGAAGGTGCCGTCCGGCGAGTTGAACGCCAGCACCTGCAGGAAGGAGGTGGAGTTCTTGTCCACGGTGACGCCCTGGCGGCGCACTTCCTGCGGCAGGCGGGACTCGGCCTGCTTGACGCGGTTGTTGACGTTGATCGCGGCCTGGTCGATGTCGGTGCCGATTTCGAAGGTGACGTTGATCTCGAGCACTCCGTTCGAGCCGGAATTCGAACTCATGTACAGCATGCGCTCGACGCCGTTGATCTGGTTTTCCAGCGGCGCGGCCACCGTCTGCTCGAGTACTTCGGCCGATGCGCCCGGGTAGATCGCGCGCACCGTCACCACCGGCGGCGCGATCTCGGGATACTGCGCGATCGGAAGCACGCGCATCGCCGCGAGCCCGGCGAGCACCAGAAATATGGACAGCACCGCCGCGAAGATCGGACGGTCGATAAAGAACCGGGACAGCATCGGATGTTCTTCCTGTTATCTAGCGGATTTCTGGGCAACGGCCGCCGATGGCTGTACGGCCTCGGCCTGCGCCTGGGCGACGCGCACCGGCGAACCGGGACGGGCTTTCACCACGCCGTCGACGATGACTTTGTCGCCGGGCTTCAGGCCGCCGGTGATGACCCAATTCTCGCCGGCCCAGTCGCCGACGGTGACCGGGCGCGGTTCCACCATGCCTTTGTCGTTGACGGTCATCACGATCTTGCCGTTCGGTCCCTCCAGTACCGCGCGCTGCGGCACGGTGATCGCGTGGGGGCGCATTGCGCCGGAGAGCCTGACGCGCACGAACTGACCGGGGCGCAGTTTCAGGTCCGGATTGGGAATGACCGCGCGCGCGTCGATGGTGCCGGTCTGCGGATCGACGCGGACGTCGGTGAAGTTCACCTTGCCCATACGCGCGTACTCGGTACCGTCGGCAAGCTTGACGTGGACGTCGAAGCGCCCGTCCCTGGGCAGGCGCAACGTACCCGCAGTCGACTCGTGCTGTAGCTTCAGGTGCTCGGCGTCCGGAATGCTGAAGATCACGTACAGCGGGTCGACCTGCGTGATGGTGGTGAGCAGCGTCTGCTGTGCCTCGACCAGGCTGCCCTCGGATTTCTGCGCGCGGCTGGAAATGCCGGAGATCGGCGCCTCGACCCGGGTGTATTGCAGATTCAGGCGCGCCTCGGTGACCTGCGCGCGCTTGGACTTGACGTCGGCAGCGGCGATTTCCTGGGCCGACACGGCGTCGTCGTAGTCCTTCTGGCTGATGGCCTTTGCCTCGTGCAGGGGCTTCAGGCGCGCGGCGTCGCGGGTGGTCTGGGCGAGCCTCGCTTCCGCGCTCGCCAGGTCGGCTTCCACGCGTGCCAGCGTTGCCTGATACGGCGCGGGGTCGATCTGGAACAGGCTCTGCCCGGCGCCGACTCTTGCGCCCTCGACGTAATTCCACTTGAGCAGGATGCCGGATACGCGCGGCCGGACCTCGACTTCGCGCACGCCGGCGGTCTGGCCGACGTACTCGAAGCTCACTGGCAGTTCCTTCTGCGCAGCCGTGACCACCGTGACCTCCGGCGGCGGCGGGGCGGAAACCTGCTGGGCGGCGGGTTGATTACAGGCCGCGAGCACGGCCGTCGCGGAGAAAACAAAGCATGCTCGCGCGATCTTTAGGGCGCTCATCGTATGCTCCAAGTGGGGGCGCGGCCGGGTTATTCCGGCCGCATCGATATCCGGGGGAGTTTACATACATACAGAAATGTATGTAAAGTAGCTTCTGTTAGGACGGGACAGGGGATTGTTCATATGGTCAGGAGAACCAAGGAGGAGGCGCTCGAGACCCGTAGCCATATATTGGATACGGCCGAGCACGTGTTCAGCGAAAAGGGCGTTTCCCGCACTTCGCTGGGGGACATCGCCGACGCCGCCGGGGTAACGCGCGGCGCGATCTACTGGCATTTCAAGAACAAGGCCGATCTTTACCAGGCGATGGTCGACCGCGTCGTGCTGCCGATGGAGGAGATGGTCCGCGCCGCCGCGGACGAGTCCGCAGAGGACCCGCTCATGAGGGTGCGTGCGGCCTGCATCTATGTATTGAAGAAGACCGCGGAAGATCAACAGGTGAGGCGGATCTTCGAGGTGGCCTTCTTCAAGTGCGAGATCGACGAAGAGATGCGGCAGGTGCCGGGGCAGCAGATGGAATGCCGGATGCAATGCATTGGGATGTTCGAGAAGGCGTTTCGCAACGCGATCCGCCGCGGCCAGTTGCCCAGGAGTCTGGACGTGCGCCGCGCAATCATCGGCCTCATGGCATTCGTTGACGGGCTGCTGTTCAGCTGGCTGTTCAAGCCCGATTTGTTTTCGCTGGCGGACGAGGCGGAAATCTTTATCGACCAGTTCCTCGCCGGTTTGCGCACGGCGCCGCCGGTGCCGCGAACGCTTCGGGTCCGCACCCCGCGCCGCGCTCCCGCCTCGCGGCGCGCGTCCGCCAAGGCGGCGTAGCGCCAGGCAGACTGGAGACAGCGCCCGACCGGCCGGAGCGGGAGCGTCCTCGCGAAGCCGATCGCGCCACGGCCGCATCCGTCCGGACGTGCCGAGCGAGGTGCGCGCGAATCGCCAATCTGCTTATTGCAGATCGAGCGCGTGCTTCTTCAAGTCCTCCAGCGACACGATCCCGAGCGCCGCTTCATGCGTGGAGGCGAGCACCACTGGCGGCGCTACTCCGGCGTGCAAGGCTTCCAGCCATCGCGCCGCGCACAGACACCAGCGGTCCCCGGGCTTCAATCCCGGGAATTCATATTCTGGATGGGCGGTTGTCAGGTCGTTTCCGTGGCTGATCGAAAACGCGAGAAACTCTTTCGTTACCTGCGCGCAGACTACATGCCGGCCGAAATCCTGCGCCGCGGTATCGCAGCAGCCGTTGCGAAAAAACCCCGTCAGCGGCTTGGTGTTGCAATTCTGGAGTGCGCCGCCGAGTACGTTTCGCGCACTGTCACGCGGTGCGGTAGGATCAAAGGGCATCTATTAGTCGCCGTTACGATGAATCAGGCGGATTCTAGTCCCGAAAGACCCCACCGGGCGAGTTTACGAAAAACGGCAGCATGCGTCGCCCGCCAGCGACAGCGGCCGGTTTTTCGCCCACCCCGGCGCCACCATAGTGCATCCGCTTCGCATGGAATAACAGCGAAGTAGGTGCTGCGTTCAAGTATCGACGTCGGCGACCCGTCAAGGCCGGCACCGGGCCCGAGGGTTGCACGTTGGATGTCATGTCCGAAGCGCACGCCGGATGCATGCTGGCGGGCGCCGAATGCAATTCACTCTCCAATACGAGGAGGAACCATGTCCACCCTGCAATCGCTGTACATCTGGCCGGACCGGCCGCTGCTGTCGGTGCTGGTGCTGTTCGTGATTGCGCTCCCGTTCCTGTATGTCGCGCGCGAGCACGTGCATATGCTGATCAGGCGCGTGAGCCGGGTCATGGTCAATCCGCTGCGCTTGGGCTCGCGCTGGCTGGCCCAGACGGCGATGCGGTTGCGTACCCGCAACCGGGAAGTGCTGTTCGCGCTGGGTTCCCGCGAGATGAGACTTGCCATCGAGCGCGAGTTCGAGCGGGTGACCACGCTGGTGCAACGCGATCTCGAAGGCTATCCGGCGCTGCAGCGCAAGCTTATGGACGAGATCACCCGCATCGAGGAGGATTACAAGCGCAGCGCCGAGGTACCGCCTCCGCCGCCGGACTGGGTCAAGGCGATCGACGCGATCGCAAAGATCAAGACCGGGGGCGACGGCGTCGTCGAACACATCCTGTCCGAAATCCGCGATTCGCTGGACGAGATCTACCAGAAAGTGGTCGCGGAATATCGCGGCGCGTATCAGGAACGGCACCATATCCTGAAAAGCTGCCTGCCGTTCTGGCGTTCTGCAGGGCAGACGCTTTCCCGGGTGGAGCGCAACATCACCGGGCTGCACGACAGTGCGGCAAAGATCGACGCCAACGTGGCAAAGCTCGAAGGCATCTTCGCGCGCAAGAACGAGACGGAAAACGCGCTTACCGCGTCGGCCTCGACCCAATTCTTCATTTCTTCGCTGGTCATGCTGATCGCTTTCGGCGGCGCCTACGTCAACTTCAAGCTGATCTCCTTGCCGATGTCGGCAATGGTCGGCGGCGGCGATTACATCACCGACAACCTGCAGGCCTCCCAGGTCGCCGCGCTCGTCATCATCCTGTTCGAAACCCTGATGGGGCTGTTCCTGATGGAGACGCTGCGCTTCACCAGCCTGTTCCCGCTCGGCAACGTCACCGAGAAGATGCGCCACCGGCTGATGTGGGTGTCGGCCGTCATTCTGCTGGTGCTTGCCGGCGTCGAGGTCGCGCTAGCGGTCATGCGTGACGTGATCATTTCCGCCGACGTTGCGCTCAAGCACAGCCTGGGCGAAGGCGCCACGCAGGTGGAAGGCGGATGGGTCACGCGCATCCCGACCTTCGGCCAGATGATTCTCGGCTTCACCCTGCCGTTTGCGCTCGCCTTCGTCGCAATTCCGCTCGAATACTTCGTGAGTTCGGGACGGATCGTGGTGGGCACGGGGCTGGTGCTGCTGTTGCGCGCCGGCGCGTTCGTGCTTCGTGTTACCTCGCACCTTGTCAGGGAAGGCGGCCGCCTACTGGTCGTGTCCTACGACGTGCTGATCTTCGCGCCGCTCGCCGTTGAACGCTGGGTGGCCAGACTGCGTGACAGCTCGGCGCGTCGCGGCAAGCTGCGACCCCTGCCGTTCGGCAAACGCGCGGCAGGCACGGAGGAAATCCTATGAACAGGAGAACGGTAGCGGTGCTGCTCGTGCTGGCCGCGGTACTTGCCGGCTGCGGGCCGAAGACCGACCACCACCAGGCAGTGTACGTGCTGGTCGACACGTCCGGCACCTACACAAAGGAAGTCGTCAAGGCCCAGACGGTGATCAATTATCTGCTCGGCATGCTCCAGCCAGGCGACACGCTCGCGGTCGGGCGGGTGAAGAGCCGCAGCTTCAGCGAAAAGGACATCGTGGCCAAGGTGAGCCTGGTCAAGGATCCGCTGCAGGCGAACGCGCAAAAACGGGCGTTCAGCGCGGAGATGGATAAATTCGCGCAGATGGAAAAGAACGACCGCGGCAGCCTCTACA
>DASRFY010000057.1:0-27812 GCA_035651315.1 Burkholderiales bacterium | reverse complement strand
AAGGTCTGCGCCGCCGGGATGGGGGCCTCGAGCGTGGCGGTGCTGGGCTTCGCGCCCACCGTCGCGCTGGCCGAGGTCCGAAACTTCAAGCTCGCCCGGACCACCGAGACGCGCAATACCTGCCCTTATTGCGCGGTGGGCTGCGGCATCCTCATGTACGGCCTCGGCGACAGGGCGAAGAACGCCGAGACCGAGATCATCCACATCGAGGGCGATGCCGATCATCCCGTGAACCGCGGCACGCTGTGCCCGAAGGGCGCGGCGCTGCTCGACTTCGTGCACAGCGCGAGCCGGCTGCGGCACCCGGAATACCGGGCCCCCGGCTCCAGTGAATGGAAGCGCATCTCCTGGGACGAGGCGTTCACCCGGATCGCGCGGCTGATGAAAGACGACCGCGACAAGAATTTCGTCGCCAGGAACGCCGAAGGCGCCACCGTGAACCGCTGGCTGACCACCGGCTTTCTCGCCGCCTCCGCCTCATCCAACGAAACCGGCTATCTGACCCACAAGGCAGTTCGCAGCCTCGGCATACTCGCTTTCGACAATCAGGCGCGTGTCTGACACGGACCGACGGTGGCAAGTCTTGCCCCTACGTTCGGTCGAGGCGCGATGACCAACAACTGGGTTGACATCAAGAACGCCAACCTGGTTCTCATCATGGGCGGCAATGCCGCCGAGGCGCACCCCTGCGGCTTCAAGTGGGTCACGGAAGCGAAGGCGCACAACAAGGCGCGGCTGGTCGTTGTCGACCCGCGCTTCACCCGCTCCGCGGCGGTGGCGGACTACTACGCGCCGATCCGTCCCGGAACCGACATCGCCTTCCTGGGCGGGGTCATCAACTATCTGCTGACCCACGACAAGATCCAGCACGAGTACGTCAAGGCCTACACCGACGCCAGCCTCATCGTGCGCGAGGACTTCTCGTTCAAGGACGGGCTGTTCTCCGGCTACAACCCGGACAAGCACTCCTACGACAAGTCCTCGTGGATGTACGAGCTGGGCAAAGACGGCTATGCCAAGATTGACCCGACGCTGAAGCATCCGCGCTGCGTCTTCAACCTGATGAAGGCGCATTACTCGCGCTACACGCCGGAGGTGGTCAGCCAGATCACCGGCACGCCTCAGGAGCAGTTCCTGAAGGTCTGCGAGATGATCGCGGAGACCTCCGTGCCGGACAAGACCATGACGGTCATGTACGCGCTCGGCTGGACGCAACACTCCAAGGGCTCGCAGATGATTCGCTGCGCGGCCATGGTCCAGATGCTGCTCGGCAACGTCGGCATGCCGGGCGGCGGGCTGAACGCGCTGCGCGGCCATTCCAACATCCAGGGCCTGACCGACCTCGGGCTGATGACCAACCTCCTGCCCGGCTACCTCACCCTGCCGGGAGAAAAGGAAACCGACTACCACGCCTACCTCGCGAAACGGACGCTCAAGCCCTTGCGCCCGAAGCAGATGAGCTACTGGCAGAACTATCCGAAGTTCCACGTCAGCCTGATGAAAGCGTGGTTCGGCAACGCCGCCACCAAGGCGAACAACTGGTGCTTCGACTGGCTGCCGAAACTGGACAAGCCGCACGACGTGCTGCAGGTGTTCGAGGACATGCACCAGGGCCGGCTCAATGGCTACTTCTGCCAGGGCTTCAACCCGCTTGCCTCGTTCCCGGACAAGGCGAAGCTCGTCGACGGACTGTCCAAGCTGAAGTATCTGGTCATCATCGATCCGCTCGCGACCGAAACCTCGGAGTTCTGGAGCAACCACGGCGCCTACAACGACGTGGACCCCGCCAAGATCCAGACCGAGGTGTTCCGGCTGCCCTCCACCTGCTTCGCGGAGGAGGACGGCTCGCTCGTCAACAGCGGCCGCTGGCTGCAATGGCACTGGAAGGGCGCCGAGCCGCCGGGCGACGCCAAATCGGACACCGAGATCATGGGCACCCTGTTCATGCGATTGCGCGAGCTGTACCGCAAGGAAGGCGGCGCCTTCCCGGACCCGATCCTGAACCTGACCTGGAATTACCTGATTCCGCATTCGCCGTCGCCGGAAGAGCTGGCCAAGGAGTACAACGGCAAGGCGCTCGCCGACGTGACCGATCCCAAGGATCCGAAGACGGTGCTGGTCAAGGCCGGCGAGCAACTGGACGGCTTCGCCCAGTTGCGCGACGACGGCACCACCACGTCGGGCTGCTGGATCTTCTGCGGCGCCTGGAGCGGCAAGGGCAACATGATGGCGCGCCGCGACAACTCCGATCCGAGCGGGCTGGGCAGCACGCTCGGCTGGGGTTTCTCGTGGCCTGCCAACCGCCGCATCCTGTACAACCGCGCCTCGGCGGATCCCTCGGGCAAGCCCTGGGATCCGAAGCGCAAGGTGATCTCCTGGAACGGCCAGAAATGGGTCGGCGTGGACGTGCCGGATTTCAAACCCGATTCGGCGCCCGAGGAAGGCATGAACCCGTTCATCATGAACCCCGAAGGCGTGGCGCGTTTCTTCGCCGTGGACAAGATGGCGGAGGGCCCCTTCCCCGAGCATTACGAGCCGGTCGAGTCGCCGCTGGAATTCAACCCGATGCATCCCAAGAACCCCAGCGCCCGCGCCAATCCGGCGGTACGCGTGTTCAAGGGCGACCTGGCGAACATGGGCGACGCGAAGGAGTTCCCGGTGGTGGCGACCAGCTATCGCCTCACCGAGCACTTCCATTTCTGGACCAAGCACGCGCGCATCAACGCCATCCTCCAGCCGCAGCAGTTCGTCGAGATCGGCGAGGAGCTGGCGAAGGAAAAGGGCATCGGGCACGGCGATCGCGTGCGGGTGCGCTCGAAGCGCGGCCACATCGAAGCGGTGGCGGTGGTGACCAAGCGCCTGCGCGCGCTCGAGGTGCAGGGTAGGAAAGTCCACACCATAGGCATTCCGATCCACTGGGGCTTCAAGGGCGTCGCCCGGCCGGGCTACCTCACCAACACGCTCACGCCCTTTGTCGGCGACGCCAACACCAACACGCCGGAATTCAAGGCGTTCCTGGTGAACGTGGAAAAGGTTTGAGGAGACTCGGATGGCTCTGCAATCCCTCGACATCAAGCAGCGGTCGGCCACCACCACGCCGCCGCCCGGCGTGCGCGAGACCGCCAAGGTCGCCAAGCTGATCGACATCTCGAAGTGCATCGGCTGCAAGGCCTGCCAGAGCGCGTGCATGGAGTGGAACGACCTGCGCGACCAGATCGGCGAAACCAGGGGCTATTACGACAATCCGCGCGATCTGTCGGAAAACTCCTGGACGCTGATGCGGTTCTACGAAGTGGAACCGCAGGGCAGCCTCGAGTGGCTGATCCGCAAGGACGGCTGCATGCACTGCGCCGATCCCGGCTGCCTCAAGGCCTGCCCCAGCCCGGGCGCCATCGTGCAGTACTCCAACGGCATCGTCGATTTCCACGAGGAGAACTGCATCGGATGCGGCTATTGCGTGACCGGCTGCCCGTTCAACATCCCGCGCATCTCGAAGAAGGACAGCAAGGCGTACAAGTGCACGCTGTGCTCGGACCGCGTGTCCGTCGGCCTGGAGCCGGCGTGCGTCAAGACCTGCCCCACCGGCGCGATCGTGTTCGGCGCCAAGGAAGACATGATCGACCACGCCGAGGCGCGCATCGAAGACCTCAAGGAGCGCGGCTACCAGAACGCCGGGCTGTACGACCCGCAGGGCGTAGGCGGCACGCACGTGATGTACGTGCTGCAGCACGCAGACAAGCCCGAGCTGTACGGGCTGCCGAAGGATCCCAAGGTGAGCCCGGTGGTGTCGCTCTGGAAGGGCGTGGCGAAGCCGATCGCCTTGTTGCTGCTCGGCGTGGC
Organism: Burkholderiales bacterium; assembly: GCA_035651315.1. Taxonomy (GTDB): domain Bacteria; phylum Pseudomonadota; class Gammaproteobacteria; order Burkholderiales; family Eutrophovitaceae; genus DASRFY01. The sequence goes on along the minus strand of DASRFY010000057.1, from coordinate 23,972 downwards.
CGTGATCGGTTCCTTCCTGCACTACGTCAAGGTGGGCCCGAACGAAGCGGAAGGCGAGCAGGAAAAGAAGACGAAGGAGCCCGCATGAACCCGGACCTGATCGAACGTTACAAGACCGCCGACCGCATCAACCACTGGCTGGTGGCGATCGCTTTCGTGCTGCTCGCCCTGTCGGGTCTGGCGTTGTTCCACCCGTCGCTGTTCTGGCTCACCAACCTGTTCGGCGGCGGGCCGTGGACGCGCATCCTGCATCCCTTCATCGGGCTGTTCATGTTCGTCTTCTTCGTCGCGCTGGCGCTGCGCTTCTGGCGTCACAACCTGCTCACCGCCGCCGACAAGCAATGGCTGAAACAGATCGACGACGTGCTCAACAACCGCGAGGACAAGCTGCCCGAGTCCGGGCGCTACAACGCCGGCCAGAAGGTGCTATTCTGGGTCATGGCGGTGTGCATGGTCCTGCTGCTGCTCACCGGCATCGTCATCTGGCAGCCCTACTTCGCACCCGCCTTTACGGTGACGCTGCTGCGCATCGCGGTGCTGCTGCACGCGCTTTCCGCCTTCGTTCTGATCCTCGGCATCATCGTGCACATCTATGCGGCGATCTGGGTCAAGGGTACGGTCGGCGCGATGATGCGCGGCACGGTCACCCGGACCTGGGCGCGCAGGCATCACGCCGGCTGGTACCGCGAAGTCAGCGGCGGCCGGCGCTGATGTCTTCCGAAGTCATCCGGGACGGCTCGGCTGCCGGACCGATCCCGGATATCCCGGCCCTGAGGCCGGTGTCTCGCACCGTGTTCGCGGATCGCGCGGCGCGGCTGCAACAGCTCGCGCCGCGGCACGCGCTCGAGGAATACCTGCGCTTCGCGGCCGCGCTTGCCGCCGCACAGCACGAAGTATTGCAGCAGTTGCCCGGCCCTACCCTGCCCGACGCGCTCACGCTTCGCCGCTGCCGCGAGCACGGCCTGCCGCCGCTCGCGGTGGACGGCCATCCGCGCGATGCATGGTGGCGCAACGCCCTGCATGCGCTGCTCGACCGCCTGGACCTCGCGGCGCTCCCGCCGCAGGCGCGCGAGCGCGTGGGAGATCTTCGCACCGCGACCGGGAATGCCCTCGAACGCGCCGCCACGCATCTGCTCTGCGGCGCCTACGCGGAGCTCGATCCCGGCTCCGCCCCTTTCCTCGCCGCGGCGCTTCAGGCGTACTGGACGCGCATGGCGCTGGATCTCGATCTTGCGCCGGGCCGGATCGGGGTTCCCGAGCAGCCTGGACTGTGCGCCGTGTGCGGCTCGCCGCCGGTGGCGAGCGTGGTGCGCATCGGCGGCGCCGAGCAGGGGCTTCGCTTCCTGGTGTGCTCGCTGTGCGGAGCCGAACGGCACCTGGTGCGCGTGAAGTGCAGCGCCTGTGACTCGACCAAGGGGATCTCGTATTACGGAATCGAGGGCGCAAGCCCCGCGGTCAAGGCCGAGACCTGCGACCAGTGCAAGACCTATCTGAAGATCTTCTACCTGGAAAAAGACAGCGGCATCGAGCCCTGTGCCGACGATCTGGCGACCATGACGCTGGACATGCTGGTCGCCGACAAAGGCTACGACCGCGTCGGCCCGAACCTGTACTTCCTTCCCGGCAACGCGGCCCAGTAGCGCGTCGGCGGTAAAATCAGGGCGCCCCTTCCCGCCCGGCGCGACCCTTGAACGACACCCGCCCTGCTGTCCCGCTGCTCTCTCCGCGCCCCGGTGCCGCCGCTCTGCCGTCGCTCGACCGGCTGCTCGGCCTGCCGTTCGTGGCCGCGCTCATCGAGCGCCACGGTCGCGAAGCGGTGCATTCGGCGCTGCGGGCGCTGCTTGCGGACCGGCGCCAGGCCTTGCTCGGCGGTGGCGTACTCGAGCAGGTCTGGCCGACGGGCATCGACTGGATCGAAGCGGAATCCCGTGCACGACTCGAGCATGCCGCCCGCCCGCGGCTGCGGCGGGTATTCAATCTCACCGGCACGGTGCTGCACACCAACCTCGGCCGCGCGCTGCTGCCCGCGGACGCGGTAGAGGCGGTCGTTGCCGCCATGACCTCGCCTTGCAGCCTGGAGTTCGACCTCGACGGCGGCGGCCGCGGCGACCGCGACCAGTTGGTCGAAGATCTGCTGCGCGAACTCACCGGCGCGGAAGCCGCCACGGTGGTCAACAACAATGCCGCCGCGGTACTGCTCGCGCTCAACACTCTGGCCGCGCGCCGGGAGGCGATCGTCTCCCGCGGCGAGCTGATCGAGATCGGCGGTGCGTTCCGCATTCCGGACATCATGGCGCGCGCCGGCGTGCGGTTGCGCGAAGTCGGCGCCACCAATCGCACCCATGCCGCGGATTACGAAACCGCGATCGGCGCGCGGACCGCGCTGCTCGTCAAGGTGCACACCAGCAACTACGCGATCCAGGGCTTCACCGCCGCCGTGCCGGAAAAAGAACTGGCGCAGATCGCCCATCGCCACGGCCTGGCGCTGATGGTGGACTTGGGCAGCGGCACGCTGGTCGACCTCACGCAATGGGGACTGCCCGCCGAGCCGACGCCGATGCAGTCGATCGCCGCCGGCGCGGATATCGTCACCTTCAGCGGCGACAAGCTGCTCGGCGGCCCGCAGGCGGGCATCGCGCTCGGTCGCCGGGATCTCGTCGAGCGCATCCGCAGGAACCCGCTGAAACGCGCGCTGCGGGTGGACAAGATGACGCTCGCCGCGCTGGAGGCGGTGCTGCGCCTCTACCGCCGCCCCGACCTGCTGGCCGAGACATTGCCCACGTTGCGCCTGCTCACGCGGCCGCGAGCGGACGTCGAGGCGCAGGCGCGCAGGCTGCTGCCGGCGCTGCAGGCCGCGCTGCGCGGTCGCGCCGAAGTCGAACTCGCGCCGTGCCAGAGCCAGATCGGCAGCGGCTCGCTGCCGGTGGATCGCCTGCCCAGCGCGGCGCTGGTGCTGACGCCCCCGGTCAAGGGGCGTGGCGCAGGCACGGCGCTCAAGGCGCTCGAGCGCGCATTGCGCGAGTTGCCGATCCCCGTGATCGGGCGCATGAGCGACGGCGCGCTGTGGCTCGACCTGCGCTGCCTGGAAGACGAAGCCGCATTCTCCGCGCAGCTTCGCCTGCTAGCCGAATAGGGCCGCGCCATGATCATCGGTACGGCGGGTCACATCGACCACGGCAAGACCGCGCTCATCAAGGCGCTGACCGGCGTGGATGCCGACCGCCTGCCGGAAGAAAAGGCGCGCGGCATCACCATCGATCTCGGCTACGCGTACGTGCCGCTGGTTCCGGGCGAGATCGCCGGGTTCGTGGACGTGCCCGGCCACGAAGGGCTGGTCCACAACATGCTCGCCGGCGCGACCGGGATCGATTTCGTACTGCTGGTGGTGGCCGCCGACGACGGCCCGATGCCGCAGACGGTGGAGCATCTGGAAATCCTCGAGCTGCTTGGGATCGAGCGCGGCGCGGTGGCGATCACCAAGATCGACGCGGTGGACGACGCGCGCCTGGAACGGGTGCGCGGCGAGATCTCGCAGCTCACCGCCGGGATCGGGCTCGCATCCGCCCCGGTGTTCTGCGTATCGAACGTCACCGGCGAAGGAATCCCCGCACTGCGCGCGTATCTCGCGGAGCAGTCTGCGCTGTCGGCGCGGCGCGGAGCGGACGGTCGTTTCCGCCTCGCAGTGGACCGCTGCTTTACGCTCACCGGCGCCGGAACGATCGTCACCGGCACCGTGCACAGCGGCGCGGTGCGGGTGGGCGATTCGGTCATGGTATCGCCGTCCGGCATCGCGGTGCGCGTGCGTGGCATCCACGCCCAGGATCGGCCGGCGGAAAGCGGCCGCGCCGGCCAGCGCTGCGCGCTGAACCTGAGCGCGCCGGGGTTCGATCGCAGCCGGGTCGGGCGCGGCGACTGGATCCTCGATCCGTCCGCGCACGCGCCGACCGCACGGCTGGACGCGCGGGTGCGGGTGCTGGCGCGCGAAGGCAAGCCGCTGCGGCACTGGACGCCGGTGCACCTGCACCTCGGCACCTCCGACGTACTGGCCCGGGTCGCCACCCTCGAAGGCGATGCGATCGAACCCGGCGGCAGCGGCCTCGTGCAGTTGGTGATCGACACGCCGGTGGGCGCGCTGCACGGCGATCGCTTCGTCCTCCGCGACCAGTCCTCACGCCGCAACCTCGGCGGCGGCGTGGTGCTCGACCCGTTTGCGCCCCAGCGCGGGCGGCGGGCGCAGTCGCGCCTTTACTTGTTGCGCGCATTCGACCGGGAAGACCCGGCGAGCGCATTGCAGACCGCGCTCCAGCATAGCCCATTCGGCGTGAATCTCTCCCGCTTCGCCTGCGCCTGGAATCTCACCGAGCAGGACATGCAGGACCTCGCCGAACGAACGGCGATGCGCAAGGCGGGCGATGCCGAATCCGCGCTCGGCTTTTCTGCGGAGCACTGGGCCGCGCTCAAATTGCAGGCGCTCGCGCGCCTGCGGGAGGAGCACGTGCGCAGTCCCGACATGCTCGGCGTCGGGCGCGAACGGCTGCGCCGGCTGACTGCGCCGGCGCTGGCGCAGGCCGCTTTCGATGCACTCGTCGACGAGCTGCTGGCGGAAGCCGCGATCGCGCGCAACGGGCCCTGGCTGCATGCACCGGATCACCGCGTGACGCTCACCCTGAACGAGCAGAAGCTGTGGGCGAAGATCCTTCCCCTGCTCGAGGCCGACGCATTCAATCCGCCGCGGGTGCGCGATCTCGCTGCCGCGCTGCTCGTCGAGGAAGACGCGGTCCGCAAGCTGCTCCGGCACGTGGCGCGGCTGGGAGAGATCTATCCGGTGGCGCACGATCACTACTTCACCGCGCGCGCGGTTTCCGGGCTGGCCGAAATCGCGTCCTCGCTCGCCGACGCCGCCGGCGCCGTCGAAGCCGCGGCGTTCCGCGATCGCATCGGGACCGGACGTAAAATCGCGATCCAGATCCTGGAGTTCTTCGACCGGGTAGGATATACGCGACGCGTGAAGGACCAACATCGGCTGCGGCAAGAGCGGCTGTTTCGCGGGGATGCGGTTGCAGGTTCCGATCAATGACAACAACGCAGGAAGAGAACCGTTCCCCGGTGGGGCGACCGGACTTCAAATCCGGGAGGGGCCGCCAGCCGGTCCTTGGTGGGTTCGACTCCCACTCTCTTCCGCCAAGCGCCTCCGGAGGTGCTTGCGGCGCAACCGTCGTGATACTCTTGCCTTCGGCACATCCGTGAAGTGAACATCATGTCGACCAATCGCACCATTCCGGGCCTTCCCCCGTTTCGGGATTACACAGTGCACCGCTGGGCGGAGGGCGGGCTTTCCGAGGCAACCGAGCAGGTAGCGGAAGAGGCGCCTGTGGCACTGGTCTACAACGGCACGCCGCACGTGGTGATGATGTGCACGCCGGTCGACCTCGAGGATTTCGTCCTCGGATTCAGCCTGAGCGAGGGCATCATCACGCGCCGCGACGAGCTGCACGCGCTGGACATCGCACCGCTCGGCGACGGCGTGCAGGCGCGGCTGGAGATCGATTTCGAGCGCTACGCGCTGCTGCAGAACCAGCGTCGCAACCTCGAAGGGCGCACCGGCTGCGGGCTGTGCGGCGCCGAGACCATCGAGCAGGCGGTCCGGCATCCGGCGGCGGTCGCGGGCGGCGCCGGGCTTTCCGTCGACGCGTTGCATCGCGGGTTCACGGAACTTGCCAGACGGCAATCGCTCAATGCCGCGACCGGGGCGGTGCACGCCGCCGCTTGGGTTTCACCCGACGGGGACCTGACGCTGGTGCGCGAAGACGTGGGCCGCCACAACGCGCTCGACAAGCTGATCGGCGCGATGATCGGCAAAGGCGCCACGTTTGACGCGGGCGCCGCGCTGATCACCAGCCGCGCCAGTTTCGAGATGGTGCAAAAAGCCGCCACCGTGGGCATCGGCGTGGTGGCCGCGATCTCCGCGCCGACCGGGTACGCCGTGCACCTGGCCGAGGAGACCGGCGTCACCCTGATCGCGTTTGCGCGCAACGGCCGCCACAACGTGTACGCCAACGGCCACCGCGTGCACGCCCGCGCCGCCGCGGACGTCCCCGCCTGAGAATCGCGTCCCGGTCCTCGTCGTCGGCGAAGATGTCTTTGCGCTGGTGGCCGCGCGAGGTGACGCGATAGACGACGCTGGGGAACTCGATGCGCAGCGGGCGGGTCATGCGGCCGGATTAAGTCGGGCAGGATGCACAATACAAGATCTGACCCCGCTATCAAGGTCTGACCCCGCTATCATGTGACCCCGCTGTCATGACCCCGCTATCGCGGGACCTGCGGATTACCCGCGCGGCCCCAAAGCCGGCGCCGCTAACCATTTGATCTACGTCAATAGCAGCGTATGGGCGTGGGCCAGACTGCTTCCAGCGGGGATAGAATTGGCAAATCGAACCCGCAGATAAGAAGAGCGGCAGTACCGCGCGATGGTCGGCGATGAGGGATCGCGGCTTCGCGTATGACGCCAGGCGGCGGCGAGTCGGCACCTAGAGGCGGCGGAGTGGCCAGAGACGCATCTCACCTGCAGCGCGCTTTTCACTGGCTGCGCACCCTGCGCGCTCGCCTGCTCGCGCTCATACTGCTGTCGCTCCTGCCGGAAACCTTTCTTTCGATCAACGACTCCATCGAGGAAAGGCAGCTCGAGCTGCGCGCGCTCCAGCAGGATGCGCGCCGGTTCGCCGAGTTCATCGTGCTGCAGCAAAGGGAGATCATCGCCGACGGCGAGCAGCTCCTGCGCGGCATGGCGGTCAAACCCGAGATCGCCGCGCCAGCTTCGGAGTCGCGCTGCCGCGACGAGCTGAAGACGCTGCTGCGCATCCATCCGCAGTACGTGAACTTCCACGTGCTGCATGCCGACGGTACGCTCGCCTGCAGCGCGAATCCCGTGCCGCCAGAATTCAAGGCCGCGCAGAAGGACTACTTCAGGGAAGCGCTTTCGACCGGGCGCTTCGCCATCAGCGGCTTCGAGCTCAGCGCGAGCCGCGGCATCGGGGAGCTGGTGCTAGCGCTTCCCGTGACCGGCGGCTCGCCGCCGGTGCAGTATGTCATCACCGCCGCTCTCGACCTTTCCTGGATGTCGCGTCTCTGGCAGCATGCCGACCTTCCGACCGGCGCAGTCCTCACTGTGGTCGATCGCCGCGGAATGCTGCTCGCAGCGCTTCCCGGCGGCGCAGGCAAGCCCGGCATGCCGGCTTTCGGCGAAGATCCCGGCGGCTTCGCCAGGCTGGCGGCGGCAGGAGGGCGTCTGGACGTCGAGCTGACATCCTCGGACAGGGTGGCGCGCGCCTTCTCGTTCGAGCCCATCCGCGGCGCATCCTCCACCATGTACGTCGGCGTCGGCATCCCGCTCGAGCTGGCGCGCGACAGCGTCCAGGCGATGTTCTACCGCAAGATCGCGCTCGCGGCCGCGGGGGCTGCCGTGCTTTTTCTCGTGAGCTGGTGGGGCAGCCAACGCTTCGTGCGCAAGCCGATCGAATCGCTGTCGGAAGCCGCTCGGCGCCTCGAGCGCGGCGAACTCGCCGCGCGCGCCGAGGTCGGCACCGATGAAAGCGAACTCGGCCGGCTTGCGCGCGCGTTCAACGCTATGGCGCAAGGTATCGAGACCCGCGAGCGCGGCATCCGGGCGGCCTTAGACGACCTCGAGCGATCGAGCCGCGCGCTGAGGACGCTCAGCGCGAGCAACCGCGCGTTGGTTCACGCCGCGGAGGAGCAGCGCCTGATGGAGGACATCTGCCGCGCAGCCGTCGAGCAGGGCGGCTACCGCATGGCTTGGGTAGGCTGGGCCGAGCGCGATGAGGCGAAGACCATCCGCCCGCGCGCGCACGCGGGTCACGGAGCGGGATTTCTGGCCGTTCTCGCTGCCACGTGGGGCGAAGGCGAGCGCGGCCGCGGCACATCGGGGCAAGCGATTCGTTCAGGCCGTACCAACATCGTCAACGACGCGCTCGGCGAGGCGCGGCTCGCACCCTGGCACGAAGAGCTCCGCAGCCGAGGCTACCTGTCGGTGATTTCGCTGCCGCTGCGCCTGGACGGCGAAGTCGTCGGCGCGCTGACGATCTACGCCGGCGACCCGCACGCCTTCACGCCGGAAGCGGTCGCGTTGCTGGAAGAGTTGGGCGACGACCTTTCCTTCGGGCTCTCCACTCTGCGCATGCGCCAGCGTGAGAAGGAGGCGAGCGAGGCGCTCAGGCGGCTCGCCTATTATGACGCGTCGACCGGCCTGCCGAACCGCGCAGCGCTGCGCGAGCGGCTCGACGACGCGCTCGCCGCGGCGAAGCGCGAGAACCGCAGCCTGGCGGTCATGATCATGAGCCTCGACAATTATCGAGAGATTGCCAACACGCTCGGCCTGCTCGAGAGCGAGAAGCTGCTCACGAGGCTGGTGCCGAGGCTAACAGCCGTAGCCGCGGAAAGCGAAGGCTTCCTCGCCCGGGTGCAGAGCGCGGAATTCGGCGTACTGCTGCCGCGCTCGGGAGCGCAAGGCGCAATCGCCGCTGCGAGCAGGTTGCTCGCCGCAATCGATGCTCCCGTGGAGGTGTCGGGCTCGCCGGTCTATGTGCACGGCAGCGCCGGCATCGCCCTCCACCCCGGGCACGCGGAGGACGCGGCGATTCTCATGCGGTGCGCGGACACCGCACTCTACCACGCGCAGAAGACCGGCGGCTACATGATCTACGAGGCGACGATAGACCAAGGCGCTCCGGAGCGCATCGCCATGATCGCCGAGCTCAAGCTCGGGATCGAAGCCGAACAGCTGCTTGTCTACTGCCAGCCCAAAGTCGACCTAGCGACGCGGCGCGTCATCGGTGCCGAGGCGCTGGTGCGGTGGGGGCATCCGGCGAAGGGTCTCGTATCGCCTAGGCTTTTCATCCCGCTCGCCGAGCGCACCGGGCTCATCAAGCCGCTCACCTATTGGATGCTGGACGCGGCCTGCCGCCAGTGCCGGGCGTGGCGCGATGCGGGCCTTTCCCTGCCGCTCGCCGTGAACCTGTCGGCGCGCAACCTGCGCGACCCCCGGCTTCTCGATACCCTGCGCGGGCTCTTCGCCACCTGGGCGATCGGCCACGGCGAGCTCGAGATCGAGCTGACCGAGAGCACGCTGATGGAGGACCCGGCTGGAGCACAGGAGGTGATCAGGGCGCTGCACGCGATGGATATCCCTCTCTATATCGACGACTTCGGCACCGGCTATTCCTCGCTCACCTATCTCGAGCGGCTGCCGGTGAACGCGGTGAAGATCGACCAGTCGTTCATCGCCGCCATGGGGAAGACCGAAGGCGCGACGAAGATCGTGCGCTCGATCATCGAGCTTGCGCACAACCTCGGCATGAAGGCGGTTGCCGAGGGCATCGAGACCGCGGAAGCACTCGAGCACCTGGCGGCGATGGGCTGCGACGGCGCGCAGGGCTACTACATCGCGCGCCCGATGCCCGCTGGCGACGTGGCGGCGTGGCTCGCCGCCTCGCCTTGGCGATAGCGCGACAAGAAGGGGACGCACCCCTTTTTATTCGCCTTGAGAGACTCAACCACCGATCCGCGTTTCCCGCAGCGGGGCGATTGCGTTCCGCGGCGCAGCGTCCAAGCGGCCTTCGGAAAGATGCAGGCGGACCAAGCCCGGCAGGTTGATCACTTCCTGGTCGTGGCAGGCGATCACCACCACGTTGTCTGCGCCGGCAAGGCGGCCCAGCAGCTCGATCACGCGCCGCCTGCCGTCCGCATCCAGGTTTGCGGTCGGCTCGTCCAGCAGATAGACGCACGGCGACAGGGCCTTCAGCCGGGCGAGCGCCACGCGCTGCTGTTCGCCGCCCGACAATTGCGGCGCCGGCATCGCGGCCAGATCTTGCACGCCGGCCCACGCCAGCGCTTCCCGTACCCGTGCCTTGCGCTCCCCGGAGGCGATACCTCTCACGCGCAAGCCGTATTCCACGTTGGCCTGGACGCTGGCGTTGAACATGTACGGGTGCTGATGCACGTAGCCGATCTGCCTGCGCACGCGGGACGGCAGCCGCGCCGGGTCCAGTTCGTCGCCGCGAAACCGGTACGAGTGCACCGTGGCCGGCTCGAGCCCGGCGAGCACGCGCAGCAGCGTGCTCTTCCCCGCGCCGTTGTCTCCTGACAGCACATAGCTCTCGCCGGCGCGCAGATGCAGCAGCGCGATGTCCAGTACCGCGCGGCCGGAGGAGGTCTTGTGCAGTCCTCGGACTTCGATCACGGCTGCCACGCCTTCCTCATCCCGCCCTGCCCCTGCAGCGCGGCGAGCGCCACGTTCACCCCGAGCGCGAGGATCAGCAGCACGATCCCGAGCGCCACGCCCTGCGCGAACTGTCCCTTGCTGGTTTCCAACGCGATCGCCGTGGGCATGTTCCGGGTCAGCCCGGCGATGTTGCCGCCCACCATCAGCGAGCAGCCGATCTCGGAGATGATCCGGCCGAAGCCGGTGAACACCGCCGCCATCACGCCGAAGCGCACTTCCCACAGCGTGCTGAGCGCCGCGCGAAAGCCGCCGGCGCCGAGGCTGACCGCGGTTTCGAACACGCGCGCATCCGCGCCCTGCACGGCGGTGACGGTATAGGCGGTCAGCACCGGCAGCGCGAGCATCATCTGGCCGAGGATCATCGCCTTCTGGGTGAACAGCAGATGCCAGTCGCCCAGCGGTCCCTGGCGCGACAGCAGCATGTACAGCACCAGTCCCACCACGACCGTGGGCAGCGACAGCAGCCCCTGCACCAGCACCACCAGCGCGCGGCGTCCCGGAAACGCCACGTGCGCGAGCACGAACCCGGCGGCGATGGCCGGCGCCGTGATCAGCAGCAGCGCGGAAAGCGACACCCGCAGCGACACGCCGACGATTTGCCACAGCTCCGGATCTCCGGTGCCGAGCAGGACCAGCGCCTGGCGCGTGGTGTCCCAGAGTTCCATGGCTATTTTTGCGCGTCGGGGAAAAACAGTTGCTCGCCGTCGACCTTGAAGTCCGCGATCGCCTGCTGGCCTTCCGGCGAAGTGATCCAGTCGACGAGCGCCATCGCGCCGCGGAAGTTCACGTCGGCATGACGCTGCGGATTGACGGCGATGATGCCGTAGGGATTGAACAGCCTCGGATCGCCTCCGACGAGGATCGTGAGCCCGGTTTTCTTCGCCAGCGCCCGCTGCGTGGCGCGGTCGGTCAGCGTGTAGGCATTGAGTTCTGCGGCCATGAGCAGCACTTCGCCCATGCCGCGTCCGGCGGAACGGTAGCCGGGGTTGGTCTCGGGTCGGATGCCGAGCGCCCGCCAGCAGGCGAGCTCCAGCTTGTGGGTCCCGGAATCGTCGCCGCGCGAGACGAAGGCCGCGCCTGTCTGCGCGATGCGCCGGAACGCGCCGAGCGCGTCCTGCATGCCTCGGATGCCTGCGGGATCGGCCGCCGGGCCGACGATCACGAAATCGTTGTACATCACGTCGCGGCGGTTCACCCCAAAGCCCGCGGCGACGAAGCGGTCCTCGTCCGGCCGGCTGTGCACCAGCACGACGTCGACGTCGCCGTTTTCGCCGAGCTTCAGCGCTTTCCCGGTGCCCACCGCGATGACGCGAACCTTGATGCCGGATTTCGCCTCGAACTTGGGTAAGAGCACGCCCAACAGGCCGGAATTGTCCGTGCTGGTGGTGGTCGCGAGCCGGAGGTCCGGTTCCGCGGGCGCAGGCGCCGCGCCGAGCCCCGCTGCAATCGCCAGCAGCAGGCCGACGGCTCCGCTCTTAACCCCTTTTGTCGCGTGGGAAAACATGCCCGCCCCGCTGTGTTCGTTTGGATATAATCGGCTGCATTCTCTCAAAACAACAAGCGCGGCGTCCCGGACGGCGCGCGATCGGCTGGAGATGAACGCTGTACTGGATACTGGCGACGCGACCCGGCTCGCGGACACCCGCGGCCGGCCGCTGCGCGATCTGCGCATTTCGGTCACCGACCGGTGCAACTTCCGCTGCACCTATTGCATGCCGAAGGAAGTGTACGGCCGGGACTTCCAGTTCCTGGAGCGCGCGCAACTGCTCAGCTTCGACGAGATCCATCGCCTGGTGCGGGTCTTCCGCCGCTTCGGTATCGAGAAGGTGCGCATCACCGGCGGCGAGCCGCTGGTGCGGCGCCAGCTCGAGAGGCTGATCGAGTTGCTGGCGCAGGAGCCCGGCCTGGACCTGACGCTGACCACCAACGGGTCGCTGCTCAAGCAGAAGGCGCAGGTACTCAAGAACGCCGGCCTGCGGCGGGCGACGGTCAGCCTCGACTCGCTCGACGACGCGGTGTTCCGCGCCATGAACGACGTCGACTTCCCGGTCGCCAAGGTGCTCGAGGGCATCGAGGAGGCCGACCGCGTGGGCCTCGGTCCGATCAAGATCAACATGGTGGTCAAGCGCGGCCTGAACGACGACACCGTGCTCGACATGTGCCGCTTCTTCCGCGGCAGCGGCCATATCCTGCGCTTCATCGAATACATGGACGTAGGTTCCACCAACGGTTGGCAGATGGAGCACGTGGTGCCTTCGCGCGAGCTGGTCGAACGCATCCGCGCCGTGTTCCCGATCGCGCCGCTCGACCCGAACTATCGCGGCGAGGTCGCCGAGCGATGGCGCTACCTCGACGGCGCAGGCGAGATCGGTTTCATCTCTTCGGTGACGCACGCCTTCTGCCGCGATTGCACCCGCGCCCGGCTCTCCGCCGAAGGGCAGCTCTACACCTGCCTGTTCGCGACTGCCGGCACCGACCTGCGTGGGCCGCTGCGCGGCGGCGCGTCCGACGACGAGCTGGCCGGCATCGTCGGGCGCATCTGGCGCGCGCGCGCGGATCGCTATTCCGAGATCCGCACCGCGGAGACCGCCAAGCAGCGCAAGATCGAGATGAGTTACATCGGCGGCTGAGCTTCGCGGAGAATCAAAATCTCGACGCAGGGTGCGCAGAGAAAAACAGAAGAGCGAACCACGAAGACACGAAGAGGCACGAAGAAATCCTGATCTGATGCGTACCGTCTTGTTCTCCTTTGCGTTCTTTGCGCTCCTTTGCGATCTTTGCGTTGCGATTCTCTTTTGATTTTCTCCGCGCACTCTGCGTTCTCTGCGCCTCGTTGAGGTTCTGATGTAGATTTCTGATGTAGATCTTTCGAGTCAATGGAGATAGTGAAAAGCCTCAAGGAACTGTCCTGCGCGGACGACTACGATCCCAATTCGATGCCGGTGGACAAGGCGCGGGAATACATCCGCGCCTTCCTCACGCCGGTCAGCGGCGTGGAGCGGCTGCACATCCGCAGCGCGCTAGGGCGCGTGCTCGCGGAAGACGTGCTGTCGCCGATCGATGTCCCTGGGCACGACAATTCCGCGATGGACGGCTATGCGGTGCGCTTCGCCGACCTCGCACAGGACGGCGAGACCGCGCTCGAACTGATCGGCGCTTCCTTCGCCGGCAAACCCTTCGAGGGGACAGTTGGCGCCGGCCAGGCGGTGCGCATCATGACCGGCGGCGTGCTGCCGCAAGGCGCGGACACCGTGATCATGCAGGAGCGCGCCAGGGTTTCCGGAAACAAGGTGGCGGTGACCGCGGTCGCGAAGAAAGGCACCAACACTCGCAAGGCCGGCGAAGACCTGCGCGCGGGCCAGCCGGCGCTCCGGCGCGGCCAGCCGCTTCGCCCCGCCGAGATCGGGCTGCTTGCGTCGCTCGGCATCGGAGAAGTATCGGTGTACCGCAGGCTGCGGGTGGCGTTCTTCTCCACCGGCGACGAACTGGTTTCGATCGGCCGGCCGCTTGGCCCGGGACAGATCTACGACAGCAACCGCTACACGATCTTCGGCATGCTCGCCCGCCTAGGCTGCGAAGTGCTCGATATGGGAGTGATCCGCGACAATCCGCAGGACGTGGAACGCGCATTCAATGAAGCGGCGCAGGCCGCCGACGTGGTGATCACCAGCGGCGGCGTCTCCGTGGGCGAGGCGGATTTCGTGAAGCAGATCCTCGACCGGCTGGGCGAGGTGCTGTTCTGGAAGATCGCGATGAAGCCCGGCCGCCCACTCGCCTACGGCAAAATCCGCGGCGCGCACTTTTTCGGCCTGCCCGGCAACCCGGTCTCGGTCATGGTGACTTTCTACCAGTTCGTGCGCGACGCCCTGCTCCTCCTGCAAGGCCAGACTGGCATCAAGCCGCTGCCGACGGTGAAAGTTAAATGCACGTCCCCGATCAGGAAGGCTCCCGGGCGCACCGAGTTCCAGCGCGGCATCCTGAGCCGGGACGCGGACGGCCAGTGGACGGTGCGCACCACCGGCGACCAGGGCTCCGGAATTCTTTCCTCGATGAGCCAGGCCGACTGCTTCATCATCCTGCCGCAGGCTACCGGCAACATCGAAGCCGGCGCCATGGTCGACGTGCAGTTGCTCGAGGGTGTGCTGTGAAGCCGTCGTCGGGAACCTTGCCCGCGCGTTGACCAACTTTTTTTCACTCTGCCGAGGGTTTTCCCATGCGTCTGCTCCCGACTTTCGCGCCGCTCGCCCTGCTGAGCGCACTGCTGTCCGGTTTGCCCGCGGTCTCGGCCGCCGAGGACTTCGTGTGCGCGCCGAAGCAGATGCTCAAGGTGATCGTGCAGGCCGACATTCCCGGCCTGCCGCCCACGCACTTCGCGCGCGCTCCCAAGACGATGTACCGCTACGAGCAGAACATGGCCCGGGTCGAGGAGCAAGCCGACCCGGTATCCGGCATGCGGCTTCTGATGATCGTGCACGAGCCGGACATCTGGGTCATCGACCGCGCGAAAAACGCCGGCGAACATACCATCGATCCGGGTCCGACCTATCGTGTGCGGATGCGCATTTTTCCCGACAGCGTGAAGAGCCAGGCGATTCGCGACTTGGAGTTCGGCTGCGAGGTGCAGATGATGACCAAAGCGGGCGCGAAAACGCGCACGGAAGGCGACGTGACCGTGTACGAGCTTGCCGACGGCAAGGAGACCGTGCTGCTCAAGACCGACACCGCGAGCGGACGGCCGCTGCGCGTCGAGCTGTACGGCGGCGACAAGCGCCTCGCAGCGCTGGATTACAAGCAATACGCGATGACCACCCCGGTCGACGAGCTGCTGTTCTCCAAGCCCGAGGGCGTGCAGATCCGCGAAAAGCCTGCGCAGTAATTCCGCCCCGCCCGCGCGGGAATCGCGCCGCCGTGGCAACTTTCCAACGCGACCGGGGTCGCAGGTCGTACGTGCCGCACGGAAATTCCGCCCCGCGCACTTACGCGGCGGCCGGACGAACAACACGGAGGAGGCGGTCGAGGAAGATGATCGTCAGAAGCGACGTGCAGTGGCGGGAGTCGCTGACTCCCGAGCAGTATCGGGTGCTGCGCAAGGAGGAAACGGAGCGCCCGTTCTCCAGCCCGCTCAACGAGGAACATCGCAAAGGAGTGTATCGCTGCGCCGGCTGCGGGCAGCCGCTGTTCCGCTCGGAAATGAAATTCGACAGCGGCACCGGCTGGCCGAGCTTCTTCACCACCCTGCCCGGCGCGCTGGAAACCAAGCCCGACTACAGCCTGCTCATGGTACGCACCGAATATCATTGCGCTCGCTGCGGCGGGCATCAGGGACACCTCTTCGAGGACGGTCCCGATCCGACGGGGCTGCGCTACTGCAACAACGGCGCCGCGCTGCGCTTCGAGCCGGACAAGGAACGCTGAACGCACCGGTGCATTACGCGGCACGCGCGCCTTTTCGCGCTTGAGCTGTTTCTACCTTTCAAGTATCCTTGAAACGTGGAAAACATGGAAGCGGCCCGCGCGCTCGGCGCGCTCGGCCACGAAACCCGCCTGGCGCTCTTCCGCATCCTGGTGCAGGTCGGCCCTTCCGGCGTGGCGGCGGGAGAGATCGCGCGCAGCCTCGAGCTGGCGCCCAACACGCTGTCCTTTCACCTGAAGGAGCTGGCGCACACGGGGCTGATCGCCTCGCGCCAGGAAGGCCGCTATCTGATCTATTCGGCGAACTTCCCGGCGATGAACGCCCTCGTGTCGTACCTGACCGAAAACTGCTGCGGCGGCGTGTCCTGCGCCCCGCTCGCCCGGCCCGCCTCGCGCAGCGGAAAGCCGCCGATTGCAAGCAAGTCGCTCACTCGAAAACCCGGGAGAAAATAAGGCGCAGTGTGCTGCTACGCGCGTTCCGACAAGCACTGGGTCGCCGATCCGGCTGGCATCGCATGGGAGACTTTCCACACGCTCGAAGGCGCGCCCACCTACGGTGTGGATAGCAAAGCGCAAGACGAAAACGCTCAAGCATGCTGCGCGCCCGCGACGGCCGGCAAAAGCTGCTGCGGCTGAGGGCGGTTCATGGCCGAACGCACTTTCAGCGTCCTGTTCCTGTGCACCGGCAACTCGGCGCGCAGCATCATGGCCGAGTCCATCCTCAACCATTTCGGCAGAGGCCATTTTCGCGCCTTCAGCGCAGGCAGCCATCCGACCGGCAAAGTGAACCCGCTGGTGCTGGAGTTGTTGGGCCAACAGCGCATGCCCGTCGAAGGGGCCCGCAGCAAGCCATGGGACGAATTCGCCGTTGCCGGCGCGCCCGCGCTCGACTTCGTGATCACCGTGTGCGACCAGGCCGCGGGGGAAGTCTGCCCGGTCTGGCCGGGACAGCCGGTGACCGCGCATTGGGGCGTCGAGGACCCGGCGCGCCACATGGACAATCCCGACGAGGCGCGCCGCGTCATCAAGGACGTGTTTCGCATTCTGAGCCGGCGTATCCAGTTGCTGGTGAGCCTGCCGGTGGACAAGCTCGACCGGCTCGCCTTGCAGAAGGCAACCCGCGACATCGCCAAGAGCACCTGACCGCCAACCCCATGCCGTCCCTGTAGACCGACGGGCATACGGCACGGGCGCGCGCTTGCATTCATGGATCGCGATTGAATCATGTCGACTTTCGAACGCTACCTGACGGTATGGGTCGCGCTCTGCATCGTTGCGGGCGTCGTCCTCGGCCAGTTCCTTCCGCAGATGTTTCACCTGATCGGCGGCATGGAAGTCGCGAGGGTCAATCTCCCCGTCGCCGCGCTCATCTGGCTGATGATCGTGCCGATGCTGCTCAAGATCGATTTCACGGCGCTCGGGCGGGTGCGAGAACACTGGCGCGGGATCGGGGTGACCCTGTTCATCAACTGGGCGGTGAAACCGTTTTCCATGGCCGCCCTCGGCTGGCTGTTCGTCGGCCACCTGTTCCGCCCGTATCTGCCGGCGGAACAGATCGACGGCTACATCGCGGGACTCATCTTGCTTGCCGCGGCGCCGTGCACGGCGATGGTGTTCGTCTGGAGCAACCTGTCGCGAGGCGAGCCGCATTTCACCCTCACGCAGGTGGCGCTCAACGACCTGATCATGGTGTTCGCGTTCGCGCCGATCGTCGGCCTGCTGCTCGGCCTGTCCGCGATCACCGTTCCGTGGGACACGCTGCTGCTGTCCGTATTGCTCTACATCGTCGTTCCGGTCGTCTTTTCGCAGGTGATACGTACCAGAATTCTGCGCCAAGGCGGAGAAAAATCGCTCGCCCGGGTGCTCGACCGTTTGCAGCCGGTTTCCTTGCTCGCCCTGCTCACCACGCTCGTGCTTCTATTCGGCTTTCAGGGCAGGCAGATCGTCGAGCAGCCGCTGGTGATCGCGATGCTCGCGGTCCCGATCCTGATCCAGGTGTACCTCAATTCGGCGTTGGCCTATCTTCTGAACCGCTGGAGCGGCGAAGCGCATTGCGTCGCGGGACCCTCGGCGCTGATCGGTGCGAGCAACTTCTTCGAGCTTGCCGTGGCGACCGCGATCAGCCTGTTCGGATTCCAATCCGGCGCCGCGCTGGCGACGGTGGTCGGCGTGTTGATCGAGGTGCCGGTCATGCTGTCCGTGGTCCGGATCGTCACGGCATCGCGCGGCTGGTACGAGAGAACCGTCAAGGCGTGAGCATACGGGGGCCCGCCCTTCCCGGTCGTGCTTCGCGCGCTTCCCCTCGAGTGCACGGATGACGCCGCGGCGCGGGCCGGCTCCGCGCTGATACTTTTTGCGTTCTGAGTTATATTTGGAGCAGCGCGGCAATTCGATTACGGCAAAGGTGGCTGTTGTACTTCGATGTTTGCAATGAGGGCCAGATCATGAATCGGTTGGAGCTGATCCGGACGGCAAACCGCAGACTCAATCGGGTAGATCGCAGACAGTGCACGGATCGCCGCGGACATACCGCGACTGCAATTCAGGGTCCCGGCACGATTGCGGCGCTACGCGAACTGCTGGACGCGGCCCACGCACGGATCCGCGCGTTGGAGCGGGACGTCGAGGCTCTGAAGAAGGTCATCTAAGGCCGGATGTGGCCGGTGGCCGAGGCAACAGTCGCAGACGGACGTAGGCGGCGAGCGCGGCGGCCAGCAGGAAGAGCATCGAGTATCCGAGCAGAAACCCTGCGCCCAGCAGGAACAGTGGACCGATCGTCAGGAACGCAGCCTCGTACGCCATTTGGCCCACCACGGCCCCCACATAGTGTGCCCACAGCGGTTTGGGGACGAGGCCGCCGGAGATGAACCCCGCGACGAACAACGCAATCGCATAGTAGGGACCGTCCGCGTCCCAGGGCTCGCGATGGCCGGCGAGCGGCGGAGACAAAGCCCACACCAGCGCCCCTCCCGCGGCCGCGATCAGGAATGCGAATAACGCCTGCCGGGTTTTCGTGCGCCGCGTCATCGGCAATTCAGTGGACTCGCTGTTTCGCTTTCAAGTATTCAATTTGTTCTGGCCTGGCCAGCCTCTCCCTGACGAGCAGGCCTCGGGTATCGCTACAAAGGCGAGCATCTTTCAAGATACGCGTTGCGCGAATTGCTATGGCAATTCATCGTTCCATGTCACCGTGATATCGAAGCCCAACGTGCTGTTCTGCGGTGGGCCATGACGACGTTTGAACGGCGCTGGGTTGATGGCCCATCCGCAGCAATAGAGGGTTGGACTGCGTCATGGCTGTGGTACCCCAAGATCCTTGCAGATCTTTCTTGCCAGATGATCGTTTATTTCGTTGTGCCGTGGGACAGCGCTGCGCTTGTTCTGAGATGGGTTATGCCACCAAGAATGCTTGCCACCTTCTCGGAAAAGGGTACAGCCATGAGATGAGAGATGCCGCAGTAAATCGCGGCGCTTCATACCGCTATCTTGAACTCTTCATAGTCTTTCCCTGCGGCCTCTTTGGCGTCCGCGCGATTCATCTCCAGCGCTTCACCAAGGGTGATCCGAAGGGATTCGAGCAGTTCGTCACGCGTGCGTTCCTGGCAGTTGACGCCAGGGACTTCTTCGATCCAGCCAATCCACCACTGACCATCCTGCTTCACTACAGCCGTGTAGCTTTGGTTCATGCTGACACCTCCAAAACCAATTGTAACTCGGCGAGAGATTTGAGCTTTCCTCTGTTATTCGTCTTCCAAGGGTGCGGTCTCATGCCGCCGGATTTTGCTCATGCCGGGTCTTGATCTGGTCCTGAAGAAAGAAAAAATGAGGTCAACCTGACCCGCTTCTCTCTTCTCCAATTATGCAGGCCTGTTTCTCCCGGTTGCGCTCGTTCATCTTCAGAGGTACCGGTTCGCGCACTTGATGATTTCGCGGTTGGTCGGCAAATCGAGGCAGTGACGCGCGTCCGCATTGGCCCGCGACAGTCTTCTGGCCTTGGAAACCGGCCTCGCTTTCGCCCTAGGCTTCGCCTGCTGCAGGACAGGAGCAGCGGCCGGTTTCGCAGTCGGCGTTTCCGCGAGGACCGGAGCGGCACCCGATAGCGCCAGAGCCGAAATAAGAGCTGCCAGGAGGGCGGCTAGTTTCATGGCTGGACTCCTTTCAAGGTCGATCTTTCGATCGGAAGCTCCCTTAAGGACATCATCATGCAGTCGGGCACGCAGAAACCAAAACGGTTGCCCAGACTGGTGCTACTCCCGCGGCCGTGATTAGGGATGCAGATAACGCTTGCGAATTTGTCATGTACCGCGTCATCGGCAATCAATTCAGTAGACACGCCGTTTCGGTTTCGATTATTCAATTATCCAGGCTGAGCTTCGTCCTCCCGCAACCCTTGCAGCAACGGGAAAGTCCTTCTTGTTTTGGCGAGGGACGGGCTGCCACGAACAGCGCTATAGGCACGTCGCTTCCGGCCCGTCCGCTCGACCTATGGTAGGTATGTTACTCCGGCCAGAAAGCATGATTTGCCATCCACGCACAGAATCGCTGCTTCACAGCGGGCGACGGTTGGCGCTCATATTGTTGTTTCAGCTTATAGCCTTCGATAATTCTTTCCCCGGCCGCCGCCAACATTTCGAGCTCTCCCGGTGCGTCCGGAGCAGGATGCTTCGCCGCTTCTATGTAGGCCCGAGCTTTTTTGACCTCCTCTGGCGTCAGGTCTGCTTCCTCGATTAATGCATGGTCCTTGTCCCAGGCTCTAGGATGTGGTCCGCAAATCGGTCCTTCGGCGTACAGCACGGGTGATATCAAGAGAAGGGCGATTGGCACAGCGCACCGAAACATCGTTTGCTTCTCTCACACCCTACGATGAGCGTCAGACCAAAAAGAGAATCCAAAGGACGTGGATTCAACGAGCATCGAATCCACGGTAGTTCGCCTTGGCTATAAAGTATAGCCCTGACCCCCTTAGCTTGCCCCTGCATGCCAATTTTGGGCAGCATTCTCACAACGTGCCTTTCATAGCTAACAGTTCTCGACTGAGCGTCTTCGTAACCTCCCAGAACATAGCGGCGTCATCTTGAGATAGGACCACTCCATGTGACCGCTCTTTCTCGGGGTGGACATAGTTACGATAGTCTCTCAAAATAACTGCGATATCTTTCGCGGATCGGGATATCCACTTTAGATCGTGGCCAACATCAATATACGGTCCCAGCGTCCATTGGCGCAGGTCCAACGGTTTCTTGGTCTTCGGATCTATTGGCGCTGTCCTCGAGGCGAAGAGGCTGGCTTTGTTGGAAAGTTTGTTTGCCCGCGAAACGAAGAGCGCCTCCAGCAAGCCTCCCATCATCACGGTAGCGGCGAGAGGTGCTTTAGCGTCAAGACATCGACTGCATTCTTCCCAACGACGCGTCAAGATCGCCTGCATAGCAGCATCTGATGCGAGAGGCGAGAAGTCTGGAGGCGCCTCTGGGGTTCGAGGTGTCGGAGTTGCAAGGAGGACTTCACCGCGAGCCTTCAACAGCGCTCCCTTTGCCTCCTTAACGGCGCCCTCATAGGTACTTTTCGCCGAGTCTCGTTCCGTGGCATCCAGGATGCACTGGTATGGCCGATCAATGGCGACGAGCAACTCCGGGGAAATAGATGGAGCAATGGGTCCGCGGCGATTGCGGAACCAACTTAGGGCGGTCGCCTTCAGGAGATCACGGTGCTCGGAGTTTCTGATCTGCCGGATCTTCAGCTTTCCCAGAAGCTTCCGAGCGCGATCGATTTCCGCTATGGCGCCGTCGAGCTCCTTGTGATCGTAAAGCAATCGGAGCTACCTTTTCTTGGCCTTGTTTGCTGTCTTCGGCTTTGCTTTTGAAGCGGGTTTCCTCGCCCTGTTCTTCTTGACTGCGCGTGCCGCAGTCTCGACTCCACCGGGCAGAGCCATTGCAACAAGGTTTTCGCCGACGCTGTTAATGGAAAATTCTCCCCTAGAGGTACCGTCCAGGTAACCAGCGGCCTTAGCGTTATTCAGCGTTGCGCGTGGACTCGTTAGCCGTTTTCGTCCAGCAAGCCGCGCCGCCTCCTGAAGCAACTCTCCGTTGATCGAATCCCGACGCTCGGCTGGCGGCGCCTCGAAGCGGTAGAAGTAAGCGACAGCCGCAGCAAACTGCTGGTCGCTCTTTGGTGCCTTGACACCGATGAAACTCTTTATGTCTGTCGCACCGGAGCCGCCAAGCTGGCCAGATGAGGCGGGTTTGGCTGCCGCACTGGACTGCAGTGCTGCTGCCAAAGGAACGCTCGGAGTTCCAAGCCCCTCAGCTACCCATCGAAGAATTCTCTGCTGTCGTTCCGGAGGCAGGTCTTTGAGCTGGTCGAAAATGGCTTTGCCAACATCAAAATCGTCAGCTTGTGCGTGGGTCGTCATTTGAACTTTTCCTTATGCACGTTTCACTGCAGTAGCTTTGCTTCCCGAAATGAATTGAACTTCCGAAATGCAGCCTATTTAACCACTGACGCCTCGCCTCGACCAGCAAGTGTCTGTTTCCGCCCGCTTCCGAGGACACGAGCCATTTGCGGCCAGAGTGCCAACTAGGACTATTTGCCGCCATCAGCGGAGATAGACTGCGCGGGCAGAACATAAGCCCGTCGAGTCGACGCCTTCGTCATTCGACGCTTTGCAGCCGGCTATTTGGATAGACTGCATCGATGCAGGAGAACATCGCATCATCGCCGCCGCGGATGCCCTCGGCTCATGCGCGATCTATTGCAGGCCCAAGTGCGCGGGCAGCCACAACGACAGCTTGGGAACGAATACCAGCACCATCAGTCCCGCGAGCAGCACCGCGAGGTATTTGAGCATTGGCCGCGCGACGTCTCGCATGCGCGTATCGGTGATGGCGCAGGTGGCGAACAGTCCTAGCCCGATCGAGGGTCTATAGGGTCGGGTCTTGAAATATCACTTTCTTATATTTCAAGGATTGACCCTTCCTGCTTTTCCTCCTTCCTGCTTTTCCTCCTTCCTGCTTTTCCCGTAATGATGGACGCACTTCCATCTAGAGTTAACCGAGTCCTGATTTACTTTTTCTCCAGAACAATGACTTCTTGAGACGTAAGGTCCACCGCTACAATGTCCATTGGCTCGAAATTCCGTTGGAACCATTCTCGAAGTGGTGCCCCGCCGAGGATCCGAGCCGTTCCGTTGTTGTTGACCTTGCGATTAACCGTAGCCTCTATCTCAGTACCTTGCTTTCCGAGGCGAAGACGAACAGGGCCGTCGGTCTTTCGAACGTAACGGTCGTAGTCGACCACTACGTTGAAGAATCCCTGCTTGAAGTAAGTCTGTTGCAGCTTGAGGTTGAAGATCGGCATTTCCTCTCCTCTCCAAAAGGGGACGCCTTTTTTTTACACGGTTAGGCCGCATTGACTACGAGACTGTCTAGTGCAAGCGCACAGTCGACCCACCCGAGAAAGAGGCGCACTGAACCTTTACGGATCGCCTTGGCAACTCCGCCGCGAGTCGGAGTTGCTCCAAGAAGCGTGGCGAACGCAGCGTAGTCACGCCACGATTCTTCATCGATTTTGAATGACTGAACCATCATCACGGCGAGCGGGGCGCGGTAGCGCTGGACCTCGAGGACAGCCGATGCGGTTCGGTGAAAAAGCTGATACCGCAGATGCAGAGGGGGCTGGTCGGAAACCTGCAGTGTTTTGCACAGGAACTTCAGGCGCTCTTTCTTTCCTTCGGAAGCTTCCTTAAGCCAATCCGTCAGAGGTGAAGCAAATGGCTCTCTGGCTTTTCCCTCGACTGCCATCGACACATATCCTGAGCCGGAAAGCAAAAGAGCCCAGACATCGCTCTGCAAAGGCTTACCTCGGCCCCTCAACATTACTTTGTGCTCGGGCAGCGCGATTAATGTGCGAGCGTCCGCGAGGACGGGCTCTTGGTCTAAGGCCTGGGCGACTTCCTTCGGGAGCCCGCGCTCTGAATGCTCGGCAGATTCCCACGAGACGGCGAGTTCGAACGCTGACGCCTTCCTCTGCCATTGAGTATCAGGATCCGCCAGGAGTCTACGCCAGTCGGACGGCCCCAATGTCGGGATCAGAATGCGCTTCATTCGCGGCGCCGTCCCGTGCGGTCTTACCTATTGAGAATCCGGTAAATGAATGACACCTCAAAAGGCCAGCTCTGCCTGTTGCCAGAAGGCACGAATCAGCTTGGGCCTTCTTTGCATGGACTTCAGCCGCTGTCGCGCGAAGTCGCTGACCTCGGCCAGGCGCG
>DASRFY010000056.1:0-66395 GCA_035651315.1 Burkholderiales bacterium | reverse complement strand
CGGCAAGCAGGCGCAACTGCTCGGCTACTCTTTCAGCGTCGGCGTGCCGCAGCTGCGGCTGACCGCGCACAAGATCGCCGATCTCATCTACGAGAAGCTCACCGGCGACGCGGGCGTATTCGCGACCAAGATCTGCTACGTGGTGAAAACGGGCGAGATCTTCGAGCTGCAGGTCGCCGACGCCGACGGGTTCAATCCGCAGGTGGTGCACCGCTACAGAGAGCCGATCATTTCGCCGCAGTGGTCGCCGGACGGCGTGTACATCGCCTATGTTTCCTTCGAGCAGAGAAAGCCCATCGTCTACGTGCTCAATGTCTACAACGGCACGCGCAGGGTGCTGGCGAGCTTCGAGGGCTCCAACTCAGCGCCGGCATGGTCTCCCGACGGCAAGCGTCTGGCGGTCACGCTCACCAAGGACGGCACCTCGCAGCTCTATCTGATGAACGCGGACGGCTCCGGCCTGACGCGGCTTACCCACAGCCAGTCGATCGACACCGAGCCGAACTTTTCCCCTGACGGCCGCTACCTGTTGTTTACTTCCGACCGCGCCGGCAGCCCACAGATCTACCGCCTGCGCCTGGACGGAAGCAGCGAGCCGGAACGCATGACATTCGAGGGGGGATACAACGTGACGCCGCGCTACAGCCCGGACGGTAAGTCATTCGTCTTCATCCATCGCGACGATAGCCGCTTCAACGTCGCGCTGCAGGACATCGCGTCGCACCAGGTGCAGCTTCTCACTTCCGGAACCTTCGACCAATCGCCGACGTTCGCGCCGAACGGCAAGATGATCCTCTACGCCTCCGAGGTGAAGGGGCGTGGTATATTAGCCGCCGTCTCGAGCGACGGGCGGATCAAGCAAAGAATCACTGCGCAGGCGGGAGACATCCGTGAACCTGCGTGGGGGCCGCTTCAAAACAGTCGCTGAAAGGAGTCCGAGTAAATGAGACATGCCGCAGTTGTGATGTGCCTGGCTTTTTTCCTCGCGGCCTGCGCGAGTCAGGGACAAAAGAGCGCGGAGATCGAGCAACGCGATCTCCTCGATCAAGGGGCGCAAAAGGGCGCGCAGGCGCCCTCCGAGGCCGACAAGCAGGCGCAGATCGCGCGCGAGCAGGAGCAGTTGAAGCGCCAGCTCGAAGAGCAGCAGAAACAGCAGGCGCAAGGCGCGCAACAGCCCGAACAGCCGGTGATCAAGCCATTGACCGGTGCCACAGTCGTGGGCGCGGCGCAGCCGAGCTCGGATGCGTGGGCGCAGGTCAAGGAACCGGGCAGCCTGCTCTCCAAGCGCAGCATCTACTACGACTTCGACAAGTACGACATCAAGGAAGAGTTCGTGCCGATCGTGGAGGCGCACTCGAAGTTCCTGGTCGACCATCGCGACCTCAAGATCGCCGTTCAGGGCAATTGCGACAGCCGCGGCAGCCGCGAATACAACCTCGCGCTCGGCCAGCGCCGCGCCGACAGCGTCAAGCGCGCGATGGTGCTGCTCGGCGTGAATGACAAGCAGATCGAGACCGTGAGCTTCGGAGCGGAAAAGCCGGTTGCGTTCGGCGAGGACGAGGAGAGCTGGGCGAAGAACCGCCGCAGCGACATTGTCTACGCCAACGAGCCGAAGTAAGGCGGCAACAGGTCCGTCGAGGAGGCGGGGCGGACGCGTGCGGCCCGCCTGCAGCACGCCTCCCGGGAGGTCTGCGATGAGACGAGGAGCGGTCGAGAACAGCGCCGGGATCGGATTGCGAGTCGGGGGGCAGCGATGGCTGCCCCTTTTCGCTTTGCTGCTTGCGAGCGCAGCGTCGTTTGCGGCTTCCGAACAGACGCGCGCCGCGTCGCAGTGGGAAGACCTGCGCGCTGCCCAGGAGGAGCTTGCCGAGCGGATTTCCGCGGTGATCGCCCAGGCGCAGGCGCTTGCGCAGGACCCGCAGCAGTCCGAGAACAGGCTCGCGCAAGCGGAGGGGCAGAGCGCCAACCGCGGCATGGTGCAGCTTCTCAACCAGGTCGATGCGCTTAACGCGGAGCTCAACAAGCTGCGCGGCAAGATCGAGGAACTCGGCAACAGCATCGCCAACGCCGAGAAGCGCCAGAAGGACATGTACCTGGATCTGGACACGCGGCTGCGGCGCGTCGAACAGGGCGCGGCAGGCGCCTCCCGGAAAAGCGACGAAACGATTGCGGCGCTGACCGAGCGCGTGCGCAAGCTCGAACAGGGGGCGGGAATTCCGGCGCCGATCAATACCGCAGCGGGCAGCGAAGCTCCCGCTCCCGGCGCCGCAACCGCTGTTGCACCCCCGGCAACGCCTGCCGCGGGCGGCGAATCCGCGCAGCGGGTTTACGAAGTTGCGCTTTCGAGCTATCGCGGCGGTGACTTCCAGGGCGCGATCAACGGTTTTCAGAATTTCCTGAAACAGTTCCCCCAGCATACGCTGGCAGCCAACGCGCAGTACTGGATCGGCGACGCGTATTTCCAGTTGCGCGACTACAAGTCCGCGATCGAAGCCCAGAAGAAGCTTGTCTCGAGTTATCCAGACAGCCCGAAAGTGCCCGATGCGCTGCTCAACATCGGCAGCGCGGAACTGGGCCTGGGCGACACCGCGGCGGCGCGGAAATCCTGGGAAGAGCTGATTTCCAAGCATCCGGGGACGGAGGCCGCGACCAAAGCCAAGCAGCGGCTGGCGCGCCTGCCCTGAAAGTCTGCGGTCGCGACGCGATGACGGACCGCATGCAAGCGTAGCGTTCGTATTGCGCGATTTCACGCTGCGGCAAGCGCGCGGCGCGCAACCGACGGCCTCGATATTCCGTTCATCCGTTTCACTTCGCCGATGAAAAAAGCCGTCGTTCTCCTATCCGGCGGGCTCGATTCCGCGACCACCCTTGCGCTCGCCCGCCGGGACGGCTTCGACTGCCATGCGCTGTCCGTGGACTACGGTCAGCGCCACCGCATCGAATTGCAGGCGGCCGCGCGCGTGGCGGAACGGCTCGGGGCCCGCATGCACAAGGTCGTGAAGCTCGACTTGCGCGCCTTCGGCGGCTCGGCGCTTACCGACGAGTCGATCGAGGTGCCGACCGAGGCGACGCAAGGCATACCGGCCACTTATGTGCCGGCCCGCAATACGATCATGCTTTCGCTCGCGCTCGCTTGGGCCGAAGTGCTGGGCGCACAAGACATTTTCATCGGCGCCAATGCGATCGACTATTCCGGCTATCCCGACTGCCGCCCGGAATATCTGCGCGCGTTCGAAGCGATGGCGAATCTCGCGACCAAGGCCGCAGTGGAAGGCGCGACCATGACGATCCATGCGCCGCTGGTGAACCTCACCAAGGCGCAGATCGTGCTCGCCGGCGTGCGCGCGGGAGTCGACTTTTCCGTCACGGTGTCCTGCTATCAGCCGACCGCCGAAGGACTGGCCTGCGGCCGGTGCGATGCATGCCGATTGCGCCGCAAGGGATTCCTGGAGGCGGGCGTGTCCGACCCGACGCGCTACGCGTCGAATGCGCAAGCCTGAAAACACGGTTCTGCCCTCACCGTCCTCCGGGTTCGGCGCTGCGCTCCGATTGCCACTGCCGCGCCTGGTTCTCCTCGGTGATCCTCGGCCTCGGCATCGCCGGCTGCGCCAGCGGTTACGCCGCCCGCAAAGGCGCGACTGGCTTTCCCATGTTCGCGGTCGGCACGACGCCGGCTCTTTCCGCGCTCATCGCCGGATCGGCAGCCACAGCGGAGCGGCCCTATCGGAAGATGTGCCGCGCGCGCCGAAAAGTCTGCCGAATCAAGGCCAGGCGGGCGTTTTTCGTTGACCGCCTCGAGTGCGGCGGATAAAATGCGCGCTCTTTTTTTTTTCGGGCGGTTAGCTCAGCCGGTAGAGCAGCGGACTTTTAATCCGTTGGTCGGGGGTTCGATTCCCCCACCGCCTACCAGCGGAACCAAAGGGTTAGCGCTTAGCTAACCTTTCTCTCTTTCAACCGTGGGGAATTCGTGACGAGCCGAATCACGTTTCCTCCACGACCGTTCTCGATGCGAGAAGCCGCAGCGGCCAGATGTTCCATCGCAAACTTCGCGTACCGGTCCACCATCACCCGCGACTTCCAGCCGCCTAGGTCCTCCAACTCGTCGCAGCTGGTACCAGCCTGCCGGTGCCACGACGCCCAGGTAATGCCGGAGATCGTGGAACCGGAAGTCCTCGATGCCTGCCTTGGCAATCGCTCTCTGCCAAGCCGAATTGGTCAACTCCCAGCGGATCGGCTTGCCACGATACGTAAAGCAGTACCGAGGATGCTTCCTGAGCTGTTCTTCCAGAACAGCCACCGCATCACGGTTCAGCGGGACGCCTCGCGGCGTTCCGTTCTTGGTCCGGTTCAACCACGCGGTCCTGCGTTCCAAGTCCACGCGGCTCCATTCCAAGCCGGTAATCTCCCTCGCGCGGCAGCCCGTCGCTAGGGCAAACCGCACCATGGGGCGAGATGTGGCGGGCACGCAGCAATCAACCAGACCGAACGCCTTGATCCCGATGGGTGACTGGCGCGGCTTGCCCGACACCATTTGAGCGAAAACCAGGACGCGCCGGCATCAAGGAGTGTGCAGTAGCAACCAAGACAAATTCGTCGCGCTCACGCGCGCCATGAATTGCTGTGCCTCATTGACCGGAGGCGGCTAATGGGTGACCCCAAGACTTCTGAGCAGCCAGCGCAGACGCATCAGGCGCCCATGCGCTGGCCGGCCAGGTCGTCGTCGATGGTCGACCAGTCGATGCGCCGGGCGGCCGCGGCGGCCAGGGCGTGAACGAGCCGACTCCGGTGCGCGCAGTAGTTGAACAAGGGCACTAGGCGATGGCCGGTCTCGATCTTCGGGCGATAGCCGGTCTGTCCGCTTTGGATCGAGCGCGCGTCGAGCGAAAGCGCCCAATCGAGCGCCGCATCCCAGAGGCGGAAGTAGAGCAGCCATTCCGCCGGCCGCCGGTAATCGAAGCCGAGGTACTTGTTGATCACCTTGTCGCCGAGGTGGAAGCAGAGCATGAAGGCGACTGCCTCGCCCCGCGTCGCCTCCCTCAGGACGATGAAATGTGCGCAGGGCTGCCGGGCCACGCATTCGAAGAAGCGGCGATCGAGCTCTTCGAAGCGCACGGCGGCCCTTTCACAGGTTTGGCGAAAGAGGCCGAAGATCTCGTCGAGCGCGTGCGGATCCGGGGCATGCAGCACCTCGGCGCGCAACTCGACCGCCTCCTTGCTGCGGCGGATCTTCTTCCGCACGTTATGGCGGCGCGACGCTTTCAGACCGGCGAAGTAGCTCTCCTTGTCCGCTACGGGGAGCTCGACGATCGTTCCGGGGAAGCTCACCACGCGAAATAGGCCCTCGGCTTGCGCGAGCCAATCGAGGTCCGCCGTGTCCGGCTGCGCAAAATCCTTCCATACGAGCAACGGCGCGCCGAGCTCGCGGGCCTTGGCACGGAAGGCGAGTTGCACGGCGAGCAGCGCGCCTCGCCGCTCGACGCCGACCCGGAGCCCGACCGTGCCTTGGTCGGCGCAAGGAGAGCCGATGAAAAGCGTCCTTGGGCGCGAGAGCGACGGCGCGAGCCGATCGAGCCAGCGTAGGAGCGGCAGCAGGTCGGGCGGCGCGATCAGCGACACGGGGAAATCCATAACGAAGGCCGGCGCGATTCCGACCGACACGCCAGCGCGGTGGATCACACCGTAGAGGAAGGAGAACTGGCGCTCGAGCCCGGATTGCTCCAGCGTCTCGTACCACCAACGGCCTTCGATCGGCGGCGGAAAGCACGCCTCCCAGAGCGTGGCGTCGATCCGGCCGGCCGAGGAAACGAACGAGACCGAGTAGCCGTCGACGCTCATGCCTGCCCGGCGAGGAGCGACACGCCAGCGATGACGAAGCCCACACCCAGCCATCGGGTTCGCGTGACGGGCTCGTCGAGTATCCGGCGCGAGAGGATCGCCACCACCACGTATGCGAAGCTTCCTATAGGGAAGGCCGTGCTCACCTCGACGAACTGCAGCGCAACGGTGTAGAGGGCTGCCTGCAGGACGAAAAGCGCCACGCCCGTGCCGATCCAGAAGTGCCTGCGGGCCGGCGCGAGCGCGGACTTCTTGAAGCACACCTGCGAGAAGCCTTCGACGACGGCGCAGAGGACGACGAGCAACGGGCCGGCGAGCGCCGCTCTCATGGCGTGCCGGCCGCGCCGGCTCGGCGGTCGTGCGGCGTGCGGCCGATAAGCCACACGCCGGCGAACACAAACGCGATGCCGAAAATCTTCGCTGCGTCAACGCGCTCGCCCAGGAAAAGCACCGAGAGCGCGAACACCGACACGAAGCTGAGCGAGGTAATCGGCTGGGAATAGCTGAGGTCGGAGGCTTCCAGGACGCGCAGCCAATTGGCGAGCTGCCACACGAAAAGCGCCCCGAGGAGCAGGAACAGGGGCTGATGCAGCGCCGCCGCGGCGAGCGCGGACGGCGACAGGGAGCCGGGGAGCTGCAGCGCAGCGAGCTTCCAGAGCAGCTGCACCGCGGAATCGAGCGCGATGGCGAGCGCGAGCCGGGCCGTGAGCCACGCGGGCAGGCCGCGCTTCATTACCAGTCGCCGAGATCCATTTCGTGGCGTTTTTACCATCCCGCCTGACGGCGTTGCAAGGCGAATTTCGTAGCACTGCTTTTTTTGCTGCGTGCGGCGCGTACGGGTGGCGATCCACATTCGGCCACGTCAGGCGGTGTCCCGGTGCGCAGCGGCACTGCGGACTAGGACCCGGTGGCCATCCTGGCGGGGTAGCGGTTCGGGACAACACAGGCCACCCGTTCGCTCTCGGAGAGGAGATGGCCGGGCGGGACCTCAAAGCGCAGTTCGGTGAAAAGTACCGCCATCGACAGTTACATCCGCGAGCCGCGGTACTCTGCCGGGCGGTGACTCTCGGTCACATCGGGTCGGTTAGCCAAGTATGAGAACCCCCCCCACCCCGGCTTTGCTGGGGGATACTTACTCGGGCGGCGTGCTTCACCTCATTGGCATTGCTCCTATAGCGCCTCTGTGCGGGCGCGAGGCTTGCCCGCGAAGTCTGCCGCTGACGATTGCCGAGCCCGATTACGGACACCTGATAGTGAGCTTCCGTGGGGGCTCAAGGGCACAAGAGCACAAGAGGGAACAACACAGTGCGGGAAAAGCCGGAACGGGCGGCACCGAGTCATTGACCCATCAATGAGTTGCGCCTGCGGACTTTCCTGCGAACCAGGGGGTCATGGGCTCAAATCCTGCCGGGTGCGCCAGCACGAACTAAGGAATGCGCTTGCTCGAACAGTAGCCTGGGAATTTCAGCAAGTCGAAAACGTACAGAAAACGTGATAGATCTGGCGAACTTCGGCGTGTTTTGACGAGTGAGCGCGGGCGCATTCACAATAGAAGAATCCGTTACTTCAACTTTTAATCCGTTGGTCGGGGGTTCGATTCCCCCACCGCCTACCAAACGACAATGGCTTGCCGCGTCGGCGAGCCATTTTGCTTTTCGCCGGCAGCACGCTGGCAGCAAAATTTCCTCATCGATACTTCCAGGACCCATGGACCCGCACCCGGATCATCGGCAGCGCTTTGCAAGCCCGGGAGCCGGATGCGGTCGCGCAAGACGTCTACTCGATGCGTGGCAACGCGGCAGCCGGAAATGGATCCGAAAACGGTCACTCCACTCGCTTTGCTTTAATCTAGAATTCGACCGCAGAAGCAAAAACAACAGGCCGCCGGGCAATCCGTCGCATTGGGCGGCCATCGGGACCCCGCAGGCCGCTCGACCAGTGAGATGCGCGTGGCCGAGCGAACCAGGGGTCGGGAAACAGGGAGGTGGCGATGGGCAGGAATCAAGCCAATGCCAGAGATCTGGCCGAGAGAGAAGCGCAGATTGCCTTCACATATCTCGCGCGGACGTTCAATCACTGCAACAATCCGAAGATTCCGTACCGGTACTCGCCGGAAGTGCAAGCCAGATTCCTGGAGCTGGGAAGGGAGCTTGTGCGGTTGATAAAGGAAGGGGAGATCATCGAAAGGAACGGCGATGTCGCAAGACAGGATGCGGCATTTCGACGTTTCCTTGCGAAGCTGATATCGAAGCGACCGTAACTGCCGGTGCCGGACGCCCGACACGGATCGTGTCGGTGAGCTTTCGCACTTGCTTCGGCGGCGCTCCGATGCGGTTACGCGGCGACCGCCTCCCGGTGAGCGGGTCGAGCAAAGCGCCCATCGCAAATTGTGCGGGATGAATCTCGCCCACCGGGAGCGACGCGTCGCTTACTTCGGTGCCGGCACGACCTTCGTGACGGTCACCTCTTCGACGTACTGATCCCGCAATCGCCGGCCCTTGATCTTCTGCCGCGTAACCACGAGCCGGTTGGGGGGCGGGCGGAGCAATGCATCTATGTAGTCTGCTGCGTTCATCGTGTCTTCGAGCGCCCCCTTCTTCGGCATCTCGCCTGTGTCCATGAGAGAACCTCGCGGAATCAACGACCGGTGAAGCATTCCTGGAGAATCGCATTCAATGCGCCGACTGCCTGCACGCAAACCGTCGCGACTGCGCGTGGTACCGCGACGCCCGCGCGCTTGTATATCACGCGCGCTCATTCGGTTTCCACCTCCGACAGATGACGTTTACGTCCCGTAACGTGTGGGCGCGTACTGATCCGCGAAGCGATACCCTGTCTGCCTGGTCAAACGAGGAGCGGCCATCGAGGCCGCTCGGCTTCCTGCGGCCGAAAGCGCCGCGTAGAAATTGACAGCGGATTCTCCATCCCGGAGCGGCTACGGCCTGCCCCTTTCCCGGCACTTCGGCAACGCTAACGGCCGAGCGGCAGGTTCTTGTGCAGCAGTTTTATGAATTCGTCCGCGGGGATCGGCTTGCTGAAATAATAGCCTTGGAACTCGTCGCAGGCGTGCTGCTTGAGGAAATCGATCTGCTCCTTCGTTTCCACGCCCTCGGCCACCACGGTCAGGCGCAACGACTTCGCCATTCTGATGATCGCTTCGGTAAGTGCCTTGTCTTCCGTGTCCGCCGGTATGTCGCGGATGAAAGAGCGGTCCACCTTGATGACGTCGATCGGAAACCGCTTGACGTGAGACAGGGACGAATAGCCCGTCCCGAAGTCGTCGATCGCAAGCCAGACCCCCAGCCGCTTGAGCCCGGTCAGGGTCTCGAGCGCCCTGGGCAGATCGCGCATCACCATGCTTTCCGTGATTTCCAGCTCGAGCGAAGAGCGGGGCAGACCGGTCTCGGCGAGGACGGAACGCACGTCCTTGACGAGGCCCTTGTCGGCGAACTGCCGCGCCGACAAGTTCACCGCCACCCGCAACGCCGGCAGCCCGGCGTCCTGCCACGCCTTGTTCTGGCGGCACGCCTCTCTCAGTACCCACTTGCCGATCGGCACGATCAAGCCGGTCTCTTCGGCAATCGGGATGAACTGGCCCGGCGGCACGATGCCCAGCTCCGGGTGCCGCCATCGCACCAAAGCCTCCATGCCGGTCACCGCACCGGTACGGGCGTTGATCTTCACCTGATAATGCACCTGGAACTCTTCACGCTCGAGCGCGCGACGCAGGCTGGATTCCAGCGCCAGCCGCTGAAATGTGTGCGCGTCCATCATGTCGCCCGAGAAGAACCGGAATGTGTCCTTGCCCTCCTCCTTTGCCCGATACATCGCCATGTCGGCGTTTCTCATCAGCGTCGGCTCATCCTGTGCGTCGTTCGGATATATGCTGACGCCAATGCTGGCCGTTGCCCGAAGCTCCTGGCCCAGAACGGTCACTGGCTCGCACAGCGACGACAGGATCTTGCGCGCCACCTTGGCGACGTTCTTCTGCTCACGAACGTCTTCCAGCAGGACGACGAATTCGTCCCCGCCCAGGCGCGCGACGACATCGCTCGACCGGATGGATCCCTTGATTCTCCTGGCGGCGTTCCTCAACAATTCGTCTCCGGCCGCATGGCCCAGCATGTCGTTGAATTGCTTGAACCGGTCCAGGTCGACAAAGAGCAGCGCCAGCTTCCTTCCGTGCCGCCGGGCCTGACCAACGGCGTGGGCCAGGACTTCGTTGAACATGATCCGGTTGGGCAGATCGGTCAAACCGTCGTGGTAGGCGGCGTACTGAATGCGTTCCGCCGAGGTCACGCGATCGGTGATGTCCCTGCCGATGCCGCGATAGCCCCGGAAGTTTCCCTCCGCGTCGAAGAACGGCCGGCCGCTGACGGATACGTATATGATCGAACCGTCGGGCCGCAGGCGCTTGTAGGTGAAGTCGCGGAACGGTTGATGCGCCTCCAAAACGGACCGGTGCGCAGCCCATTCTTCCTCTGATATCGCGATCCCTTCCAGTTCCCAGCGCGTCTTGCCCAGCGTCTCTTCGAGATTGCGGCCGGTCTTTCCCGGCTCCCCGCCCGACATCAGCGTGAAGCGGAAGTCTGCGTCCTGTTCCCAGTACCAGTCCGAGGACAGTTCCGTCAGGTCCCGGAAACGCGCCTCGCTCTCGCGCAGGGCCCGCTCTGTCTCGATCTGCGCGATGACGTCTCGCCCGACGCCGCGATAGCCCTTGAACCGGCCCGCCTCGTCGAACACGGGGCGCCCGCTGATGCGTGCGTAGACTGTCTTGCCGTCCTGTCTGCGCTGGGCCAGGAGCAGATCCTCGAAGGGTCTGCGCGCCGCGAGCGCCGCCAGGTGCTCGTGACGGGACTTCTCCGACTCGAACTGCGCCATCTCGGTGCGCGTCTTGCCCAGAAAGCTTGCCGCCGGAACGCCCAACCGCTTCTCGATGCCGGGCGACATGTAGGTGAACCGCAGTTCCTCGTCCTGCTCCCAGTACCAGTGAGCCGACAGCTCGCCGAGCGAGCGTGCGAGCGGCTCGAGTTCACGAGGTTGCCGCTTTGCCGCCCTCGGCTCCACGAGGGCGTCGTCTGCGAGTTTCAGGGGCGCGATCTTGGTGCTTTGCATTGCCTGCTCCGCGTGGATGCCTGTCGCTGGGACGGATTGCCCGGGATTCCGGTCCTGTAATAAAACGATAGGCACGGCACGCGATGCCGGGTATCGGGAAATCCGGAAGCGGCTGTTGCGGGAAAACCCTAGTAATCCGGGCGCCCGCCCGCCGACGGCGGAAACAGGCGGCAGGAGGACGAGGCCCGCTTTTGCCTGGGCCGGCGAACGGCTCCTCGACCTCCTTCGGCTCGCCGTCGGACCACGGCGCGGGGCTACGCCACCCGTTCCGGATGCCTATTCGGGCTCCGGCAAGTCCCAGGACGGCATTTCGATGTTCAGCGTCGCGCCGGCGGTCAAGAGTTGCCGGAAATCCTCCGCCCCCATCGGCCGCCCGAAGTAATAGCCCTGCGCCACGCTGCAGCCATGCTCCAGGAGGAATGCCAGCTGCGGATAGGTCTCGACGCCTTCCGCGATCACCGACAGCCCGAGGTTGGCCGCCAGCGCGATAATCGACTTCGCGATCACCGCGTCATCCAGGTCGGTCGTGATCCCTCGTACGAAGGATTGATCAATCTTCAGGCTGTCCACCGGAAAGCGCTTCAGGTGGCTCAGACTGGAATATCCGGTCCCGAAATCGTCGATCGCAAGTCGCACCCCCAGTCCTTTCAGCGCCGTCAGCGTCGCCTCTGCGACCTCGGCGTCCTGGGCGACCATGCTTTCGGTCAATTCGAGTTCGAGCTGTTTCGGAGGCAGGCCGCTGCGCTTCAATACCTCTTCCACGTACTCGATCAAGCCCGCCTGCCAGAACTGCCGGGCGGAAACGTTCACCGAAACGATGACGGGCGGAAGACCGGCTTCCTGCAGGGACTTGTTGTACTGCGAGGCGGTATGCAGCACCCATTGCCCGATCGGCAGGATCAGGCCGGTTTCTTCGGCGATGCGGATGAACTGGGAAGGCGGGACCATGCCCCGCTCCGGGTGCTCCCACCGAATCAGGGCCTCGGCGCCGAGGATGCGCCCGGTGTGGAGATCCACCTGAGGCTGGTAGCGAAGGACGAATTCGTCGCGCTCGAGCGCGCGCCGCAATCCGGCCTCCAAGGTGAGCCGCTCCATGCTGCGCGCATTCATTTCGGGCGTATAGAACTGGAAATTGTTCCGCCCCTGTTCCTTGGCCCGGTACATCGCGATATCGGCGTTGCGCAAGACGGTGTCGCTGTCCTGTGCGTCCATCGGGTACACGCTGATGCCGGCGCTGCAGTTCAGATAGATTTCCAGACCGTCGATGCGGATGACCTTGGAGACGGTCTCGACAATCCGCTCCATGAGCTGGGTCACCACGTCGATTCCGTCCAGATCCACGAACAGTACGGCGAATTCGTCGCCTCCCTGGCGCGCCGCCGTATCCGTGTCCCGTACGCTTGCCGCGAGGCGCTCGGCGACGTTCCTGAGCACCTGGTCGCCCATGGCATGACCGAAACTGTCGTTGACGAACTTGAAGTTGTCCAGGTCGATAAACGAGATGGCGACCAATTTGCCGTCGCGCTTCGCGGAAGAAATCGCGTGTTGCAGCCGATCCCGGAACAGGTTGCGGTTCGCGAGCCTGGTCAGGCTGTCGTGACTGGCCTGGTACTCGAGTTCCAGCTCATAGCGCTTGCGGTCGGTGATATCGTTCATGACCCCGATGAAGCGCACCACATTGCCGCCGTGATCGCGCACCGGAGCAATATGCAGTTCGTTCCAGAACAAGGTGCCGTCCTTTCTGTAGTTGCGAAGCGTGACGGTGGCGCCCGAGCGTTCTTGCACCGCGCGGCGCATCTTGTCTAGATCCGGCTGATCGCGGTCCTGGCCCTGGAGGAAGCGGCAGTTTTTCCCGGCGACATCGAGAAGGGAATATCCGGTAATGCGCTCGAAGGCGGGATTGACGTATTCGATCGGGTGGTCGGCACGCGTATTGTCGGTGATGATGATGGCGTTCACGCTCGATTCGACGGCGAGCAGGCGCAGCGTCGCCGCTTCCTCCGCATTCCTTCGTTGCCAGTACTGCCCGATCTGCTGGCCCAGCGCGTAGGCGAGGTTGAGCAGTTCCTGGTCCGGATTGCGCGCGTCCCGGCCGAAGAAATCCATCACGCCGAGCGCTGCTCCGCCCGCCATGATCGGAAAGGCGAATACGCTGCGCAGCCCGGCTTTTGCCGCCATCGGGGCGCGAACCAGCCCGCTTTCCCGCGCGATGTCGGCAATCCACAGCGGCTTGCCCGCCAGCACCCGCCTGAGCAAGCCGCGCGGACCCGGAGAGAACTCCTCGCTTGCGCAGAATTTCAGAAACTCCTGGATCTCCCGGTTCGGGATGCCCCAGGTATCGAAGCACGTGAGCGCGTCTGCTTGCGGATCGAAGAGCCAGCAACCGCCGCACACCCATCCGATCGCCTCGCCGATCGTCTGCAGTATGCGGGGAATGATCACGGCCGGGCTTCCGGAATCGGCCAGAAGGCGGGTGACGGCATGTTCCATGGCGGTGCGGTTCTGCGCCATCTTGCGCGAGGTGATGTCCCGTGCCACCATCAACGCCGAGCGCCGGCTTCGATAGCTGAATGGCGCCGACGCAATTTCGACGTACACCGTGGAGCCGTCGAGACGCACGTGCCTTTGTTCGACCAGCGGTTGGCGTTCGTCGACTTCCATCAGTCGTCGCATGCGTGCGGTGACGTCGTCCAGCGATTCCTCGTGGATGAACTCGACGCTGCGTCGCCCGACGATCTGCTCCCTGCCGTGCGCCCCGTAAAGCCTGGCGCCCGCGTCATTGATGAAGACAATGATCCCGTCGGTTACGACGTAAATCGGGTCTGGCGAGAGCTCGACCAGGCTCTCGTAGCGTTGCTCGGCCTCGCGCAGCGCCTCTTCCGACTGGCGTCGCGCCGCGCGTTCCGCCGCCTCGCGCCGGGCGCGCTGGATTGCAGGCACCAAGCGCTTCAGGTTGCCTTTGAGGACGAAGTCGGCGGCCCCCTGGGTCAGGGAACGAATGGCGGCTTCCTCTCCGATGGTGCCGGAGACGAAGATGAAGGGCGTATCGGGACTTCTCTCGCGTACCAGGCCCAACGCGGACAATCCGTCGAAGGCGGGCAGCGTAAAGTCGCTGATGACGAGGTCGGGCGAAAATTCCTCCAGCGCGTGCATCAGAGCCTGGCGCGTCTGCGCGCGACGAATCTCGTACGACACGCCCGCCTTCTCGAGCTCGCGTTCGACCAGCTCGGCGTCGGCGTCGGCGTCTTCGACCAGGACAATCCGGGTTTTTTGCTCCATCGCTGCCTGCCCTTAAGGGGTTGCGCAACGCCGGTTGCCGGCGGCGATTTTCCGCAGTCCGAGCATCGATACGTTAGCGGTCTGTAATGATTCAACTACAGGAAATCGAGTCTTCGCGCCGCCTGCATTGCGCGCGCTCGACCACAGCGCAATGCCCGGATGTGCGGATTCACGATCCATCCGGATCACCAGCCGGAGGTTCGAAAACCGCACAAGCGCGGGTAGAGAGTGCCTCAAAATGTCCGGACAAATGACCAAATTCGTTCATCGCTGCTCTTGCGCAGTGCAATTTCAAGCCATTGCGGTGATCGATATGACGGGGCGCGGACGAGGAGAATGCAAAAACAAGATCTGTACCCGTCACGGGCCAGGGCCGTCCTGCGCGCAGCCCATCGTGGTGCGATTGGAACGCGCCGCTCCAAGCTGCGCGCTTCATTCCGGCACGGAAATGACGACGATCTGCACGTGTAGCCGCTTCGAAGAATGTCGAGGAACATTTCGTTCAACTGTCATTGCGCCCCGGAATTTTGGCGTGAGCGCGGTGGGGCATCGGCGAGCTGAGCCATGGCGATCGAGTTTTGTCTGAACCCCGGCGGCGAATACCTCGAAGTGGTTGCCCGAACCGAGCTCGTCAATAAGGAGTTTCTGGATGGTCTGGTCGATCTGACGGAAAAGAAACTGGCGGTGCTGCAGAATCCGACCCAGCGCATTCTTCTGATCGTCGAGGCGCCGGCGTCGAAACTTTCGGTTTTCGAGAGCTATGAGGTCTGGGAGCGGGCGTTGGAAAAGGGATTGCCGGGGATCAGAGTCGGCTATGTCGTGACGGGCCGGCCCTTGAGCGCGCAGGCGAAGTTCATCCAGGGGATCGCCCGCAAACAGGCGATGGCGTTGCGGTTTTTCGAAAGCAGGGAGCGCGCGATAGAGTGGTTGACCGGGGCACGGAAGTCGTGACCGTTTCCACGCGGCGTCCAGCCGCGAGAGCCCTGCTCCGCGGTATGCAGATCGCGCGTGCGAGCGCCGACCGCCGGCGGGGAAAAGCAAAGGGCCGGCTCCTCGCCGGCCCTTTCCATTCCGTCGCGGCGGATGTGCCGCAGTGCGAATGTCGCGCGCGCATCACGCCGCCATGGCGCGACGGGTGAGCGCCTGCCTGCGCGAGCTTTCGAGCAGCCGTTCGCGCTCGATGGCTCGCGCCTCGTTGGCGACCGCCACGCGGAAGGCGTAGGGCACGCCGTCGAATGCGGGATCGAGCACCACCAGCCGGTGCACCTCGTTCGCCGTCATGCCGCGCGAGAGCAGCTCGCGCGCGAAGGCGCGCTCCGGCGGATTCGCAACCGCGCTTTTCATTCTCCTGGCGAGAACGTATTTCAGTCTGTCGTCGATCGCTCTCATGACCGGTCTCCATATCCATGTTCGTCAATCTCATCGTCCCATGCAGGGACCCTTCGACCGCTTCTTCCCTTCGAGGCCCAGGTACTGCCGGGACGTCTCGAGCAGCTTGCGGATGACTTCTTCGTTCATGATTTTTCTCCTGGCAAACAAGAACGCGCAGCGGTGCCGCTTTCGCGGCACGACGCGACGGGATGGTCGAACGGGAAATGGACCGGTTGACCTGACCCGCCGCTGCCCGGCGGGGTCAACCGACGGGCGCTTAGCCGGATACCGCCTGGAAGGCGGTCAGCCGGACCGGGTGTTCGGCCATGCAGCGACCCGCATGCGCGCGCGCGAATGCCTTGCGCGCGAAGCCGCGCGAAGGTTCGATACGGTCGATGCGGTTGAGTGCTCGCTTCACGGTCGTTCCCTGTTACCGCCCCATAACTTGGGACGGATGCCGATTTGTCAACGCCCGCAGGAAAAAGTTCGGGCCCCGAGCGTCTCGCGCTGGCCGCAGGGAGCCTTTGGTAAAATGCCCGCCTTCGGGCTGTTAGCTCAGCTGGTAGAGCAGTGGACTCTTAATCCAACGGTCGAAGGTTCGAATCCTTCACGGCCCACCAAAAGACCAAGGGGGCGGCGCGCCGCCCCCTCCGGCGGCAAGCGCCGGCAATTTCCCCCCCGAACAAAACGTTCGAAAAAGATTCTGCGCGGCGCGGGTACGCGGCCTTCAGCCGATCTCGATCCAGCGGCGTTCGCGGGAAGACTGCATGAGCGCATCGACCGTTCGCTGAACTTCCCATCCTTCCCTGAAATCCGGTCCCACCGGCGGTTCGCCGGCAAGCGAGCAGAGGAAATCCCGCACTTCGATCGTCTTCAGGTCATTGAAGCCAAGCTGATGCCCGGGCGCGACGCAGAAGGCGCCGTAAGGAGGGTGTGCGGGTCCGGCCGGAATGGTCCGAAAGCCGTTGCGACTGCCGGCCGCGCCGGCTTCGTAGAGCTGCAGTTCGTTGAAGCGCTCCTGGGTGAAGAAGATCGCGCCCTTCGAGCCGACGATTTCGAACTCGATCTGCATCTTGCGCCCCTGCGAGACCCAGCTCGCCTCGATCGTGCCGTTGCATCCGCGCGCGAAGCGCACGATGGCGCGGGCGATGTCGTCGACCTCGACCGGCCGGGTCTGCGCCGCGCCGGCGGCGACGGGCCGGTGCTTGATGACGGTTTCGATCTGGCCGTAGACCTCGACGATCGGGCCCAGCAGGTGCCGCGCCATCGCGATGATGTGGCTGCCGAGGTCCGCGACTGCACCTCCGCCGCCCGCGGGATCGAGCCGCCAGTGCCATGGCGTCGCCGCATCGGCCATGTAGTCCTCGGCGTGGATGCCCCGGAAAGAGCGGATCTCGCCCAGTTCGCCGCTCGCCACGATCTGGCGCGCAAGCGCGATCATTGGATTCTTGAGGTAGTTGAACCCGACCTGGGTCCTGACCCCCGCCTTCTGCGCGGCGTCGGTCATCTCCTTCGCCGCCGCGGCGTCGCGTGCGAGGGGCTTTTCGCAATACGCGTGCTTGCCGGCCGCGATCGCCGCCAGCGCCATCTCCCGATGCAGCGACGGCGGCGCCGTGATGTCCACGACATCGATCCCGGGATCCCTGACGAGCGCGCGCCAGTCGCCGGTCGAGCGCGCGAAGCCGAATTCCCGCGCGCCCTTTGCCGCGGCTTCCGGGGTCACGTCGGCGAGCATCTCCAGCACCGGCTGTACCGGCAGGGGAAAGACGCCGGCCACCGCGCGATAGGCGAGCGCATGCGCCTTGCCCATGAATCCGGAGCCGATCAATCCGATGCGAATCGTCTTCATCTTTCGTGCTCCCGCCGCTCGCGCAGGTCGTCCGCGTTCAGCTCCCTGCCGGTCATCGCACGCGCACCGGCTTGCCTGTTTGCGCCGATTCCAACGCTGCGTTCGCCAGCAGGAGTGCCCGCCTGCCGTCTTCCCCCGTCACCGGCATCGGCTGCTGCGCCAGCACCGACTCGATGAAGGCATCGAGTTCCAGCACGTAGGACTGTGCATAGCGTTCGAGGAAGAAATACAGCAGCGGGTCGCGGATTTCGGTTCCCTTCGCGCCGAAGCGGCGCAGCGTGGTGGGCCGCAGGTTGTCGTTGGCGATCATCCCTTCCGAGCCGAACACCTCGAGCCGCTGGTCGTATCCGTAGGAGGCCTGCCGGCAGTTGTTGATGTGGCATTGGCGGCCGCTCGCGGTGCGCATGACGATCATGGCGGTGTCGACGTCGTGGTACACGGAGGCGATCTGCGGATCGACCAGGCAGCTTGCGGTGGCCCACAGCTCGACCGGTTCCTCGCCCAGCAGCCAGCGCCCCATGTCGAAATCGTGGATGGTCATGTCGCGGAACAGCCCGCCGGTGGCGGCCAGCGCGGGCAGCGGCGGCGGCGCGGGGTCGCGGCTGGAGATGATCACCTGCCGGATCGCGCCGACCGCTCCCTCCGCTGCCGCGCGCTTCAGCGCCGCGGCGCTGGGGTCGAAGCGTCGATTGAAACCGAGCAGCATCGGCACCGGGTGCTTCGCCAGGTGTTCAAGGCAGCGCTGCACTTCCCCTATGTGGATGCCGATCGGCTTCTCGCACAGGATCGCCTTGCCGGCCGCTGCGGCCTGGTCGATCAGTTCGATATGCGTGTCGGACGGCGACGCGATGACGACCGCGTCGATCTCGTCGCCTGCGATGAGCGCGTCGGCCTGGGTCTTCCACGCGCATCCGTGTTGTTGCGCGAGGGCGCGCCCGGCCTCGGCGATCGGGTCCACGATCGCCACCAGCCGGGCGCGCGGATGCCGGGCCACGTTCGCGGCGTGAATCTTGCCGATGCGCCCGGCGCCGATGACCGCGATGCGAAGCATGTACCCTCCTGCATGGAGTTCTTGTTCGGGCGGCGGCACGGCCGCACGCCGGCGCCCGTCCCGCCGCGGATACGCATTACAAACTCCCGGCGCTAGAATCGCAAGTGCACAAGACGATACGAATTCCGGAGGAGGTTTCCATGAAGACCGTGCGGCTCACCATGGCGCAGGCGCTGGTGCGCTTCCTGTGCGCGCAGAAAACCGAGCTCGAGGGCCGCGAAGCGCCGTTGTTCGCGGGCGTGTTCGGGATCTTCGGACATGGCAATGTCACCTGCCTCGGCGAGGCGCTGGAAGGGGTCAAGGACCGGCTTCCCACCTGGCGCGGCCAGAACGAGCAGTCGATGGCGCTGGCGGCGGTTTCATTCGCGAAA
Source organism: Burkholderiales bacterium (assembly GCA_035651315.1). Lineage (GTDB taxonomy): Bacteria > Pseudomonadota > Gammaproteobacteria > Burkholderiales > Eutrophovitaceae > DASRFY01. Next base: position 47,524 of record DASRFY010000056.1, on the reverse strand, counting down.
GCGAAGCAGCGCCGGCAGATCATGGTGGCCACCAGTTCCATCGGCCCCGGTGCGACCAACATGGTGACCGCGGCAGCGGCCGCGCACGCCAATCGATTGCCGGTCCTGCTGCTCTCCGGCGATACATTCGCGAACCGGTTTCCCGATCCGGTTTTGCAGCAAGTGGAGCATTTCGAGGCGCCGTCGACGACGGTCAACGATGCGTTTCGCGCGGTCTCGCGCTACTGGGACCGCATCGTGCGTCCCGAGCAGATCCTGCAGTCCCTGCCGCAGGCGGTCGCGGCCCTGACCGATCCGGCCGACTGCGGCCCGGTGTTCCTCGGGCTCGCGCAGGACGCGCAGGGCGAGGCTTTCGACTATCCGGAGGCGTTCTTCATGCCGCGCCTGCACCGGATTCGCCGCATCCGGCCCGATCGCGGCGAGATCGCCGCTGCGGCGGCGCTCTTGGCGAAAGCGCAGCGGCCGCTGATCGTCGCCGGCGGCGGCGTGCTCTATTCGCAGGCCACGCGCGAACTGGCCGAATTCGCCGAGCGGCGGCGCATCCCGGTGGTGGAGACGATCGCGGGGCGCGGGGTGCTGGTGCACGAGCACCCGATGAACGCCGGGCCGATCGGGGTCATCGGAGCCAGTTCCGCCAACGCGCTCGCTGGCGAGGCGGACGTGGTGGTGGCGATCGGCACGCGGCTGCAAGATTTCACCACCGGGTCGTGGACGGTGTTCGGCAACCCGGACTTCCGGCTGGTGGCGGTCAACACCGCGCGCTTCGACGCCGTGAAGCATCTCGCGCTGCCGGTGGTAGGGGATGCGCGCGAATCGGTCGGCGAGCTCGACGCGGTGCTCGGCGACTACCAGGCGCCACAGCCGTGGGCGGAGCACGCGCGCAAGCTCTACGCCGGGTGGAACGCGACCGTGGATGCGTTGACCGCGCCGCCGAAGTCCGGCCTGCCCAGCTATGCCCAAGTGGTGGCGGCGGTCAATCGCAAGGCGGGCGCGCGCGATCGCGTCGTCACCGCCGCCGGCGGGCTTCCTGGGGAGCTCACCAAGAACTGGCGCGTGAAGTCCCCCGCCACCTTCGACTGCGAGTTCGGCTACTCGTGCATGGGCTACGAGATTGCCGGCGGCTGGGGCGCCAAGATGGCCACGCCCGACGCGGACGTGATCGTGCTGGTCGGCGACGGGTCGTACCTGATGATGAACTCCGACATCTATTCCTCGGTGCTCTCCGGCCACAAGATGATCGTGGTGGTGTGCGACAACGGCGGCTACGCGGTCATCAATCGCCTGCAGAACTACAAGGGCAGCGCTTCGTTCAACAACATGCTGAGCGACTGCCGCGTGTCGAATCCGGTGGCGGTGGATTTCGTGAAGCACGCCGAATCGATGGGCGCGATCGCCGAATCGGTGGACTCGATCGGCAAGCTCGAGGTCGGGCTCGAGCGTGCGAAGCGTGCCGATCGCACCTGCGTGATCGTGATCAGGACCGAAGCGTTCACCTGGACCCCGGGCGACGCGTGGTGGGACGTGGGCGTGCCGCAGGTCAGCGCACGAGAAAGCGTGCGCAAGGCCTACGCCGATCACGCCGAGGCGAAGAAGAAGCAGCGGCTCGGAGTCTGACCACGCCTGTCCGAAGAGGATCGACATCGATGCAGATACGTTTCGGCGTCGCGCCGATCGCCTGGTCGAACAGCGACCTGCCGCAGCTCGGCGGGGACACCGCGCTGGAGACCTGCCTCGAAGAAAGCCGCGCAGCCGGTTTCAGCGGCACGGAGACGGGAATCAAGTTCCCGATGGACGCGGCCCGGCTCGGTCCGCTGCTGCGCAGCCACGGGCTTGCGCTCGTCTCCGGCTGGTTCTCGGGCGAACTGCTGGCTCGCCCGGTCGAGGAGGAGAAGACGCGGATCGAGCCCCAGCTTGCGACCTTCCGGACGCTCGGTGCGCCGGTGCTGGTGTACGCCGAGACGACCGGCAGCGTGCAGTCCCGCATCGACGTCCCGTTGTCGAAGCGCCCGCGGATTGCGGACGCGCAGTTTCGCGACTACGGCCGCAAGCTCACTGCGCTCGCCGAGTGGATGGCAGAGCACGGAGTCGCCATGGCCTACCATCACCACATGGGCACCATCGTCGAGTCGCAGCGCGAGATCGATCTGCTCATGGAGAACACCGGTTCCGCCGTCGGCCTGCTGGTGGACACCGGGCATCTCGCATACGCCGGCGCGGACGTGCTGGGCACCGCGCGCCGTCACGCGCGGCGCATCAACCACGTGCACTGCAAGGACGTCCGTCCCGAAGTGCTCAAGCGCGTGCGGCAGAAGGACGCCAGCTTTCTAGCGGCAGTGCTCGAGGGCGTATACACCGTGCCCGGGGATGGCTGCCTCGACTACTACGCCTTCGCCAGGCTGCTCGCGGACATCGGCTACGCGGGCTGGGTCGTGGTGGAAGCGGAGCAGGATCCGGCGAAGGCGCCGCCGCTCGAATACTCGCGCATGGGACTCCAGCACCTGCGGGCTGCGTTCGGCGCCGCCGGCTATGACTTCGCGCATTGAAAGGACGACCATCATGGCTACAGCAGGCTCCAGCGGCGCGGCGCGGCTCGACGGGCGCGTGGCGATCGTCACCGGCGGCACCCAGGGCCTCGGCGAGGCGATCGCCGGCTTGTTCGCCGAGCGCGGCGCGAAAGGGCTCGTCATCTGCGGACGCAGCGCAGACAAGGGCCGCAAAGTCGCCGAACGCCTGGCGCAACGCGGCTGTGCGGCGCATTTCGTTCCGGCCGATCTCGGCGTCGTCGAGGACTGCCGCAGGGTCGTGGCCGCCGCGGACGAGGCGTTCGGGCGCGTCGACGTGCTGGTGAACGTCGCTGCGATCACCGACCGCGGCACCATCCTGGACACCTCGCCCGAGCTGTTCGACCGGATCTTCGCGGTCAACGTGCGCGCGCCATTCTTCCTGATGCAGGACGCGGCGAAAATCATGCGCCGCGAGAAGATCCGCGGAACGATGGTGAATATCCAGAGCATGTCGGCGCACGGCGGACAGCCGTTCATCGCGGCGTATTGCGCCTCCAAAGGCGCGCTCGCCACGCTCACCAAGAACGTGGCGTTCAGCCTGATGCGCGACGGCATCCGCGTGAACGGACTGAACATCGGCTGGATGGATACGCCGGGAGAGGACCGCATCATGCGGCGCTATCACGGCGCGCAGGACGGCTGGCGCGAGCAGGCGGAAGCGCGATTGCCTTTCGGCCGCCTGGTCAAGACCGACGAGGTCGCGCGCGCGGTGGCCTATCTCGCCTCCGACGAGTCCGGTCTGATGACGGGCTCGATCGTCGACTTCGACCAGTCCGTGCTCGGCTGCTACGAGGCCGCGCCGCAGCCGGCTGCGCTGCCGCGCTAGATCCTCCGCTGGTCACCGCGGAGGCGCAGCAAGACGGTCTGGCAAGCAGGCCGCTCTCGTCCCCTGCCTCTGCGTGGCGCGTTGTCGCGCTTCGAACGGGAAGCGCCCCGTATAATCCGCGTCTTTCCACCCCTCACGGAGCCCAGCGATGCGTCTTTGCACGATCCGGCACGACGGCCGCGAGCAGGCCGCAGTGGTCACCGGCAGCGGAATCGTCCCGGTCCGCGCGATCAACGCGTACCTCGGCAGAGCATGGGCGGAAGAACTGCACGAGCTGATCGTGCGCGGCCTTACGCGCGAGATCCTCAAGGACGCAGGCGCCACGCCGCTGCGGCTCGATCCGAAGTCCGTGCGCTACTGCCCGCTCTACCGGCACCCGCGCAAGATTCTCGGCATCGGTCTGAACTACCGCGACCACGCAGCCGACTTGAACGCCCCTTTCCCGGCCGAGCCGGCCTCGTTCATGAAGTGCGACAACACCATCATCGGACCGGGCGAGACCATCGAGTTGCCGCCGCAGTCGCTGCGCGTGACCGCGGAGGCCGAGATCGGCGTCGTCATCGGCAGGACCTGCCGCTTCATCTCGGAAGCGCAGGCGCCCGATTACATCGGCGGCTACTGCCTGATCCTCGACATGACCGCGGAGGACATCCTGCAGAAGAATCCCCGCTTCCTCACGCGGTCCAAGAACTTCGATACCTTCTTCTCGTTCGGCCCCGAGCTCATCACGCCGGACGAAGTGCCGGACGTGCTCAAGGTGAAGGTCGGCACCTACAGGAACGGCAAGCTGCACCGCGAGAACGTGGTGGCCAACATGGCGTTCCCGCCCGATTACCTCGTGGCGTTCCATTCCCATGTGGCGACGCTGTTTCCCGGCGACATCATCAGCACCGGCACGCCGGGCGCAGTGGTGATCGAGGACGGCGATGTCGCCGAATGCCGCATCGAGGGACTGGGCGCGCTGTCCAACCCGGTGCGGCGGCGCTGAATCGCTACCCGCCTGGACGCGGGGCGCTTGCGGTCTCGCGGTTGAAAAGCAGCGACCACAGGGCAAGCAGGGACACGATGCAGCCGATCCAGAACAGTCCCCAAAAAATCACGAGCGGATGCATCTTGAAGACGGCGTGAAGCAGGCTCAGCACCGCCAGGCCCAGGCCGGCCGCCATGTTGACCACGCCGAACCACTTCACGCGATCGATCCGATACGCCCAGGATGCGAGTGCCGCGATGATCACGCCGCACGCCCCGAGCGTCCAGTGCGCACCGGCGCTGCGCGCGGGCTCGAGCACCGCGCCATAGACGAGCAGAATACCGAGGATGGTGTTCACGAGATTGGCGATCATGATCCTTGCTCTTTCGGTTTGTGCAGCGATTCCAGGTAATGCCAGGTGAGCGGCGGAATCCAGAAGTAGGCGATGACACTCGCCGCGACCAGCACTTTCCAGCCGAAGCCCAGCGCGGTGACGGCGGCGACCGCAACAGCGGCCGCGCATTGCAGGCAATAGCATGCGTAGCCGGTGCGCTGGAACGCCGGGCTGGCCCGGAGGCGCCCCGCCGCGTACAGAACGGCGTAGAGTCCGCCGCACAGCACGAGGGCGCCCAGCAGCGCGGCGGTCAGGAGAAACTCCGCGGGGTTCGTCACGCGCGCCCTCCGGCGAGACGCTTGCCCGCAACATCCTCGGCCGCGCTCCTGCGGCCGAGACTGAGCAAGTCGTAGATCAGCACCGCATAACCCGCGGCGAACACAAAGCCGAAAGCCAGGCGCGCGTTGATGCCCTGCACGAACCAGGCGTTGCTCTGCCCCTCGATAAAGGCCTGCAGCGTGGAGCCGCCGATGGCGCGCTCGTAGAACGCCTGCGCCATGCCCGCGACGAGCAGCGCGCCGACCATGCCGATCAGCCCGACATTGAGCAGCGCGAACGACCACTTCCAGGGACGTCCGTTCACCTCGTCGAGGGCTCGCGATTTCTGCAGTGCGATGTACACCACGGCGATGACGCCGCAGGCGTAAGCGCCCCAAAAGGCGAAGTGCCCGTGGGATACGGTCCACTGCGTGCCGTGAGTGAAGAGATTGATCTGCGGCAGGGTCATCATGAATCCCCACATGCCGCCGCCGAGGAAGTTGCCGAAGGCCTCCGCCATCATCCACCAGAACGCCGGTTTGTTGGTCGTCTTCATATGGTGGGTGCCGGCGTCATACACGGCGTGCACCACCATGCCGAGCAACGGCAGCGGCTCGAGCGCGGAGAAGAAGCCGCCGATCGCCAGCCAGTAGGAGGGCGTACCGATCCAGAAGTAGTGATGGCCCAGGCCGAGGATTCCGGTGCCGAGCACCAGCGCGACTTCCACGTACAGCCAGGTCTCGACGATCCGGCGCGAGGTGCCGAGCAGTTGCATCAGCGCAAGCGCCATGATGCAACCGATCAGGATCTCCCAGGTAGCCTCCACCCACAAATGCACCAGCCACCACCACCAGTACAGATCCTCGGACATGTTGGTGACTGCCGGAAATGCGACCAGGTACAAACCGAACAGCGGCACCAGGTCCACGATCAGCACCGCCATGATGCCGGTGACCTTCTTCGCCTTCAGCGCGGTGCCCACCACGTTGTAGACGAATACCAGCACCACCAGCGTAATCCCGATTGCCGCCCAACGGGGCGCTTCCACGTACTTGCGCCCCTGGTTGATCAGCCACAGCGTGCTTTCGGTGCCGGGCCCGACCTGGACGAAAACGAACAGTGCCGCCACGATCAGGACCGCGGCGCAAAATACATAGAACATCACTTCGGCGAGCTTGATGCCCTCGGTTTCTCGCTCGAGTTCCGTGGGCAGGAACCAGTACACCGCGCCGATGAAACCCATGAGCAGCCAGATGATCAGGGTGTCGATATGCAGGATCTTGGCGATGCTGAAGTCGAGCACATTGAGCAGGAAGCCGTCTCTTACGAAATAGGTCGCGGAGAGCAGGCCCGCTACCACCATGACGCCAAACAACGCCATCGCCGCCACGAAATACTTCAACGCCAGCCGCTGGGATCGATACATGAAATCCTCCTACCTGCTGGTTTGAATGTGGCCGAAATGAGAGGGGAAGCCGTTAGTCTCCACCGACGCCATCCATTTCAGGTAGGCCGCCACCGCCTCGGCTTCCTCGCGCGTGAGCTTGAGATTCGGCATCCGCCGGCTCCAGGTGGGGAACTGCTCCGGATGCATCAGGAACTTCACGATCGCCTCTTCGCGCGTTCCGGATTGCGTCATCGGCATCCACATCTGCTCCCACGCCGGATCCAGCCAGGCTTTGGTAAGGTCGGGCGCGTAGTACGCGCCATTGCCGAAGAACGTGTGGCAATCGATGCAGGCTCGGCTCTGGATGACGAGCTTGCCTTTCCTGATCAGGGCTGAGGCTTCTTCGTCGTTGTAGGTGCGGCCGAACAGCTTCTGCTCGCCGCCGATTACCGGGCGGTAAGTGTTGGTGTCGGCGTCGAACTGGTAGCGGATTTCCTTGTTGATCACGGTATAGGCCGGGACGTTTGCCCCGCCGGCACGGATCTTCCCGAGGCTGTCCGCGGTGAGAAAGATGAGCACCACGAGCATGACCAGGGTGGAACTGATCGCACCGGCGCGCCAGAAGGCGGGGTCGTCTGCAAGCATGTTTCCTCCTCTGTGTGGTCGCGGACAGAAGAGCCGCTTTTCCCTTTATAGATGATCCAAAGTGCGATGCACAAGCCGGGCGCGACTCGAGTCCACAGCGCGGCCGCGATCTGCGTCGCATGATGCGGGAGGCGGCGCGCTGCCAGCGCGAGCATCGGGCGCTGTAGACAGAACGGCGAGGCGGCATGCAAGAGGGCTGCCGCGACTACGCTAGAATCGCGCTTCCTCTGCGGCAGGTGCCCGTACCGGGAGAACCTGGAACAATCCGGCCGCAGGCGGGAATTCAACGACGACCCATTTTGGAGGAGAACACAACATGCATTTCACGAAGGTCTGTCGCAGTCTCTTGGGACTGGCAGTCTTTTCACCGCTTGCCATTTCGGCGCTGGCGGCCGACACGATCAAGATCGGTTACCTCGACCCGATGTCCGGCCCGTTCGCCAACGTCGGCGAGCACGGCTCGCGCGAGCTCGAGCTGGCGATCGAGCAGATCAACGCCAGGGGCGGCGCGCTCGGCAGGAAGTTCGAGATGGTGACGTTCGACAGCAAGAGCAGCCCGCAGGAGGCCTTGATCGCGCTCAAGCAGATGACCGATCAGGGAATCCACTACTTCTTCCAGGGCAACGGCTCGAACGTGGCGATCGCGCTGTCGGAAGCGGTCGGGAAGAACAACGCGCGCAATCCCGACAACCCCATCCTGTTCCTGAATTACGGCGCGGTCGATCCGAGCCTGACCAACGACCGCTGCAATTTCTGGCACTTCCGCTTCGACGCGGACGTGGACATGAAGATGCAGGCGCTGACCAACTACATGGCGGAACAACGTGACATCAAGAAGGTGTTTCTCATCAACCAGGACTATGCTTTCGGGCAGTCGGTGGCGAAGGCGGCGCGCGCGATGCTGAACAAGAAGCGGCCGGACATCGAGATCGTCGGCGACGAGCTGCATCCGCTCGGCAAGGTGAAGGATTTCGCGCCGTACATCTCCAAGATCAAGGCCTCCGGCGCGGACAGCGTGGTGACCGGCAACTGGGGCAACGATCTGTCGCTGCTCATCAAGGCGGCGAAGGAAGCCGGCCTGAAGGCTCGTTTCTACACCTATTACGCCGGTATCGTCGGCAGCCCGGCGGCGATCGGCGAGTCCGGAGGCGATACCGTGAGCCAGGTCAGCATGTGGCACAGCAATATCGGCACGCCGCAGGCGAATGCGCTGACCGAGGCCTACCGCAAGCGCTTCCCCGACGCGAAGGACGACTTTTTCTTCCTCTCGCTCAAGACGGGCATGGAGATGCTCGCCAAGGCGATGGAACAGGCCAAGTCGACCGATCCGCTGCCGGTAGCGAAAGCGATGGAAGGCATGAAGCTGCAGACGGTCACGGGGGAAGTGACGATGCGCGCCGACAACCACGAGTTGCTGCAGCCGCTGTTCATATCGACCTTCGTCAAGGCGGGCGCCAAGGGCGTGAAATACGACGTCGAGCGCACCGGCATGGGCTTCAAGACCGAGGGTCGGGTCGAGGCCAAGGACACGGCGCTGCCCACGACGTGCAAAATGCAGCGACCCTGAGAATCGGGTCCCGCGATAGAAAAGAAGAAAGAAAGGCCGCGGGGATTCCCCGCGGCCTTTCTTGTCAGCGCGCTAGCGCTATTCCGCGGGAGGAGAGGGAAAGCAAGCGCAATCGCGCCGATTCGATCGTATTGGGCCGCCTTGCCGGCAGGCTGCGTCGCAGCCAGTCGCCGGCCGGTGACGCGATTCGCACGCGTTTCATTAAGGCACGGCCCCGACGCACTTTTTTCTGTCTCTCGCGGACGACGTCGGGCGCGACACGGGCTTCCCGCCGGGTTTCCGTGGCCCGCTGGGAATGGCGGTCGGCGCGCGACGTTGTTACAGGGAGCCCGTCGATACCAGCCGGAACGCGAAGAAAACGCCCAGTGATAAGCAGGCGTACACCAGCCAGTCGGCACGCCCGCCGAACATCGGAATGCGCTCGATCCCCCGCTTCACCCACACGCCGCCGACAAGCACCGCGATGGCGCCGAAGATCGCGTAGGCCGGTTGCGTCTGCCATACGCGGCCGAGGAACGCCTCCAGCCAGCCGCCCGGCCCCACTGCCTTGTAGATCAGTCCGCTGAGGCCGAGGATGAGCAGGCAAAGCAACAGCAGTTGAAACAGGGTCTGGATTCCTTCCTGCACGACATTGACGAAGTTGCGTGCGGGCCGGATGGAGAAGTTGGAGAGCGGATCGATCATTTTTCTGGTCCTCCAGGCTGCGAAGCGATTCCACCCTCATTTCGCAACCCCCGTGCCATGCCTGAATTAGTCTTATGGATCAGCTCATTGAAAAGAAACGGCGACCGGCGGAGACGGCGCAGGCTAAAAAAATCCGGGTTTTCGTCTCCGGCAGACGACTTCCCTAATGCCTCCAAGACCTCGGCTCGGTAGGAGCTTCGGCGATGCGCACCTCGACCGAACGTCGCGCGCTCTCGCGCCAGAGGTCGATCGTCACCGTCCTGCCCGGTGCGGTGGACGCCACGATGGCAGGAAGGTCGGTGGCGCTCTTGATGGGCTTGCCGTCAAAACCGAGGATCACGTCCCCGGTTTGCAGTCCGGCCTGGGCGGCGGGACTGCGTGGCTCGACCGCCGCGATCAGCGCGCCTTCCGGGCGTTCCAGACCGAACGAGCGCGCCAAATCGGTATTGACGTCCTGGATGCGGACGCCGAGTCGCCCGCGCGTGACTTTTCCGGTCTGGCGCAACTGATCGGCGACGTTCATTGCCACGTCGATCGGAATGGCGAAGGACAGCCCCATGTAGCCGCCGGTGCGGCTGTAGATCTGCGAATTGATACCGATCACTTCGCCGCGCAGATTGAACAGGGGACCCCCGGAATTACCCGGGTTGATCGGCACGTCGGTCTGCAGAAAAGGCACATATGTCTCATCGGGAAGTTGCCGTCCCTTCGCGCTGATGATGCCGGCGGTCACGCTGTTCTCGAAGCCGAACGGCGAGCCGATCGCAACCACCCATTCGCCGACTCGGGTGTGCGCGGGGTCGCCGATCGCCACGGCGGGCAGGTCTTTCGCGTCGATCTTGAGCACCGCCACGTCGCTGCGCGCGTCGACGCCGATCACCTTGGCCTTGAATTCGCGCCTGTCGGTCAGCTTCACTGTCACCTCGGTCGCCTCGTCGACCACGTGCGCATTGGTCAGAATCACGCCGTCGCGGCTGATGAGGAAGCCGCTGCCCAGCGACTGCGTCCGGTAATCGCGCGGCACGGGCGGCGCGAAGCGACGGAAAAAGTCGAAGAATGGGTCGTCCTCCGGGATGCCGGGCAAGGGAGGCAGCGCTGCCTCGCCTCGCATCTTTCGCACGGTGGAGATGTTGACGACCGCCGGCCCTTCCTTTTCGGCGAGCGCGCTGAAGTCGAGTTGAGGAAGCGGGGCGCTGCTGCGGGACGCTTCCCGGGTCGCCGCGGGCGCAGGAGGCGAAGCCGGAGAAGAGGAGGGCGTGCCGGACCGGTTGCAGGCAGCCGCCGCGAGAAGCAGCAGGATTGCGACGCCGAGCTTGTTGGTCATGAGGGATGGTCAGAAGCGATACGCGGGCATGGACGAGGCACTGCGGGCGCGGTACCGGCACGACGTGCGATGCCTGGCGGAGCTTCCCTGGCTAGATCGTCCCGCAGCGCAGGAAGTTGCAAATCCGCTGGCAGTCCTCTGAAAAGCCGCACTCGAACACGCCGATCCTGGCGTTGCCGGCCTCGTCGGCGCCGCACTGCTGCAAGGCGGGTTTCTGGTTCAGCTTCGGTCGCCATTCGCAGACGTGGCAGCCGGCCGTCAGCCCCGGGATCTCGAGCGATTCGCTGCGCTGCGGACGCGACATCTGCTCCTCGTTTCCCTGCGCGCGCGCAGCCTGCCCGGCCGCGGCGAGCAGCGCGAAGACGAGGGCGGGAAGCAGTCGCGTCATGGCTTGAAAGGCGCGCAACGTTCGCAAAATTATAGGCCGTTCGCGACAGGCCGTTCGGTGCGCTTGCAACGCCTGTGCCGCGTCAACCCTTGAGCCGTGTGATGCGGATCACTTCCGGAATGCGGCGCAGGATGCGCATGATCTGGGCGAGATGCAGGCGGTTCGACACCTGCAGGGTGAAATGGATGTCGCTGTAGGCGGAGGAGTCGCCGGGCTCCAGGCTGACGTTGTCGATGTTGGAGCCGGTCTCCGCGATGGCGGCGGCGACCTTGGCGAGCACGCCGCGCTGGTTCGACACCACCAGCTTGATGCTCACCGGAAACAGCTTCCTGGTGTCCGGCGCCCATTCGACGTCCAGCCACTTTTCGGGGTCCCCGCGGGTCTTTCTCGACACCGGGCAGTCGTGCGTGTGGATGATGAGCCCGTGCCCCTTCTTCAGGAAGCCGATAATTGGATCGCCCGGAATCGGCCGGCAGCATTTCGCGAACTGCAGCGCCATGCCTTCGGAGCCGCGGATCACCAGGCTGCCGGGCAGGTTGGTGCTCGCGTCCTTCGCGTCGCTGATCGAGAGCAGCTTCCTCGCCACCACGATCGCGAGTTGCTTGCCGAGCCCGATGTCGGCCAGCACTTCCTGCCGCGACTTCGCCGCGTTTTCCTTCAGCAGGCGTTCCCAGTGCGCTTCGGTCACCTGGTCGGGCCCGGAGCGCAGCGCGACGAGCGCCTGGTAGAGCAACCGCTCGCCGAGCTGTGCGGACTCCTGGGACTGCATCGTCTTCAGGAAGTGGCGAATGTGGGAGCGCGCCTTGCCGGTGACCACGAAGTTCAGCCACGTCGGGTTGGGTTTGGCGTAAGCGGCGGTGATGATCTCGACCCGGTCGCCGTTGCCCAGCTCGGTGCGCAGCGGCACCAGCTCGTGGTTCACCTTCGCCGCGACGCAGCGGTTGCCGATGTCGGTGTGCACCGCGTATGCGAAGTCGACGCAGGTTGCGCCGTGCGGCAGCGACATGATCTTGCCCTTGGGCGTGAATACGTAGACCTCGTCCGGGAACAGGTCGACCTTCAGGTGCTCGAGGAATTCCGCCGAATTGCCGATTTCCGACTGCATCTCGAGCAGGCTCTGCAGCCACTGGTGGGTCCTGGTCTGCAGATCGGACAGCGAGGCGCCGCTTTCCTTGTACAGCCAGTGCGAGGCCACGCCGGCTTCTGCGATCTTGTGCATTTCCTGGGTGCGGATTTGCACCTCGAGCGGCGTGCCGAAAGGCCCGAACAACGTGGTGTGCAGCGACTGGTAACCGTTCGCCTTCGGGATCGCGATGTAATCCTTGAACTTGCCGTGGATCGGCTTGAACAGCTGGTGCAGCGTGCCGAGCGCGAGGTAGCAGGAAGGCACGTCCCGGACGATCACCCGAAAGCCGTAGATGTCGTAGACCTCGGCGAACGACAGGGTCTTCTCGATCATCTTCTTGTAGATGCTGTAGATGTTCTTTTCGCGGCCAGTGACGGTCGCCTCGATCCCGTTGTCGGCGAGCTTCTGGCGGATCGAATCCAGGATCTTGTCCACCACCTCGCGCCGGTTGCCGCGGGCGCGGGTGAGCGCCTTGCTGAGCACGTTGTACCGGTTCGGATAGAGATGGCGGAAGGACAACTCCTGCAGTTCCTGGTACAGGTTGTTCAGTCCGAGGCGGTTGGCGATCGGCGCGTAGATGTCGAGCGTCTCGCGCGCGATGCGCGCGCGCTTCATGGGGTGCATCACCTCCAGCGTGCGCATGTTGTGCAGCCGGTCGGCGAGCTTGATGAGGATGACGCGCACGTCCCTTGCCATCGCGAGCAGCATCTTGCGGAAGCTCTCCGCCTGCTGCTGCTCATGGGACTCGAACTGGATGCGGTCGAGCTTGGACACGCCGTCGACCAGCTCGGCGACCATCTTGCCGAACTTTTCGCTGATCTCGCCTTTGGTGACCGCGGTATCCTCCATCACGTCGTGCAGAAGCGCGGCGGTCAGCGCCTGTCCGTCGAGATGCCACTGGCTGAGGATGTGCGCCACGGCGACCGGATGCGAGATGTAGGGATCGCCGCTCATGCGGAACTGGCCCTGGTGCGCCTGCTCGCTGAACCGGAAGGCGTTTTGCAGCTGCGAGACGTCTTCCGGCTTGAGATAACCGGACGCGTCCCTGAACAGAACCTCTGCCTCAGACATCGTGTGCGGAAAAGCGGCGGGCCGGGCCGCTGGCGATGGGGTCATGGCTGGAAGGACTCGGGCCGGGGTCCCCCTCGATGCTGCGCGAAGAACGACCTCAGGTCTTGGATTTCAAGACTTCGCTGCCGACCTTGCCGGCCGCGATCTCGCGCAACGCGAGCACGGTGGGCTTGTCCCTGCTTCCTTCCAGCAGCGGGCTGGCGCCGGTCGCCAGCTGACGCGCACGGTAGGTGGCCGCGAGCGTCAGCTCGAAGCGGTTCGGGATATTCTTCAGGCAGTCGTCTACGGTGATGCGTGCCATAAGGCGGTCACTTCAGGCTGTTGATGAGCGCACTGTTGCGGGCCAACTGAACGGGGAGCCGCAACCGCGTCGCCCGGACGATGCTCGCCAGATCCTCCACGGCATCGTCGAAGTCTTTGTTGATAATAACATAGTCGAACTCTTCCACATGTGCGATCTCGCTGCGGGCGGCGGCGAGCCTGCGCTCGATGACGGAGGGGCTGTCCTGCCTGCGGTCCGTGAGCCGCGCGCGCAGCACTTCGAGCGAGGGCGGGAGGACGAAGATGCCGATCGTCTCGGCAATGAGCCGTCGCACCTGGCGCGCACCCTGCCAGTCGATCTCGAGCACGATGTCGTTGCCGTGACTGCGCTGCTCGTCGACCCAGCGCTGCGAAGTCCCGTAGTAGTTGCCGTGGACCTCCGCGCTTTCCAGGAACTCGCCGGCCTCGACCATGCGCTGGAAGGTCTCGCGCGAGACGTAGTGGTAGTCGCGGCCGTCCCGCTCGCCGGGGCGCGCGGCGCGCGTGGTGTGCGACACCGACAGATGCACGTGCGGGTCGCGCGCGAGCAGCGCCCGGACGAGGCTGGTCTTGCCGGCGCCCGAAGGCGCACAGACGACGAAGAGGTTGCCGGTCATTCAAGCCGTGAACGGCGAGCGTTGAATGGCGACCGGAAAATGCGAACCCCGGCCCGGCGCGGCCGAGAGGCGTACCCGGCTGTAGGCTGTCCACCGTTCACTGTTCACCGTTTACTGTTCGGGCCCTACTCGATGTTCTGTATCTGCTCGCGCATCTGCTCGATGAGCACCTTGAGTTCCATCGTGCTGCGCGTCACCTCGACATCGACCGATTTCGAGCCCAGGGTATTGGCCTCGCGGTTCAGCTCCTGCATCAGGAAGTCGAGCCGCTTGCCCACCGCTCCGCCCTTATCGAGGATGCGGCGCGTCTCGCCCAGATGCGCGGCGAGCCGTTCGAGCTCCTCGTCCACGTCGATCTTGGCGGCGAACATCACCAGCTCCTGCTGCAGGCGTTCGCCCGCCGGGTCCAGCATCGCTTCCTTCAGGCGCGCGACCAGCCTGTCCTGATATGCCGACACGAGCTGCGGGATGCGCGGCGCCGCTTCGCGCACGATCGCCTCCATGCGCTCGACGCGTTCGAGCAGCACGGCCTCGAGCTTGTCGCCTTCGCGAGCGCGTGCCGCGCCGAATTCGGCGAGCGCCTGGTCGAGCAGCTGCAGGCAGCGTTCCTGGAGATCCTCGATCGGCAGCGCGTCATTGCCGAGCATGCCGGGCCAGCGCAGCACGTCGCTCACCGCGAGCGGCGTCGCGGCAGGCAGCACGCTGCGCACTTTCTCGTCGAGCTGCGACAGCTGCCGCAGCAGCTCCTCGTTGAGCTGAGGTGCGGTCTGCGCGGCAGGCAGCCGGTTGAAGCCAATGCGGCATTCGACCTTGCCGCGCGAGATCTTCGCCGTGATGCGCTCGCGAAGGGTGCCCTCCAACAGTCGGAAGTCGTCGGGCAGTCGGAACTGCAGGTCGAGATAGCGATGGTTGACCGCGCGCAGCTCCAGGTTCAGGCTGCCGAACGGCAGCTCGCCGGTCACCGCGGCATAGCCGGTCATGCTGAGAATCATGGGCGGATCGTGGGAGAAAAGAACGCCCGCGGCGCTGGCGGACGAGGAAAGATAGCATAGAATTGCTCGCCTTCCGGCGCGGTGAATCAGGCATACGCCGCGCCTGCCGGTTTGAACTCGACATCAGGAGACTTCCCCATGCGTCCGAGCGGACGCCGGCCAGAGGAGCTGCGCAGGCTTGCCGTTCATCGCCGCTATACCCGCCATGCCGAGGGCTCGGTGCTGATCGAATGCGGCGATACCAGGGTGATCTGCACCGCCAGCGTCGACGAAAAGGTCCCGGCATTTCTCAAGGGTCAGGGACGAGGATGGCTCACGGCCGAGTACGGCATGCTGCCGCGCTCGACCGGCACGCGCACCGAGCGCGAAGCCGCGCGCGGCAAGCAGTCCGGCCGCACCCTGGAAATCCAGCGGCTGGTCGGGCGCAGCCTGCGCGCGGTGACCAACCTCGCCGCGCTCGGCGAGCGGACCATCCAGATCGACTGCGACGTGATCCAGGCCGACGGCGGCACCCGTACCGCCTCGATCACCGGTGCCTTCGTCGCCCTGCACGACGCGCTGTCGCTGCTGAAGGAAAGAAAGCTCATCGCCGAATGGCCGGGTCGCGATTTCGTCGCGGCCGTGTCGGTCGGCGTGTTCGAGGGCGCGCCGATACTCGATCTGGATTACGCCGAAGACTCGGCCTGCGATACCGACATGAACGTCGTGATGACCGGGAGCGGGCGTCTGGTGGAGGTGCAGGGCACTGCGGAAGGCGAGCCTTTCACCCGCGCCCAGCTCGACGCCATGCTCGCGCTAGCCGAGCGGGGTATCCGCGAGATCGTCGCCGCGCAGCGCGCCGCTCTCGGGCTCTGATTCTCACCACACAAGGGCACAGAGAAAGACTGAATTCAAAACGCGATCAACACGAAGGGCACAAAGGCAACACGAACGAAGACGAAGAAATTCCGAATCCTTCAATAATCTGATCGTGTCCTGGTTGACATTTGCTCCGTGAAATCCCCTCTGCCTCCGAGTCTCTGTGGCTGATATCGCTGCTTCGTAGGCACCGATGTTCAAAAAACTGGTCATCGCGAGCAACAACCCGGGCAAGATCCGCGAGATCCGCCAGATTCTGGCGCCGCTCGACATCGAGGTCGTGCCGCAGTCCGCATTGGATGTTCCACAAGCCCGTGAGCCGCACGACACCTTCGTCGAGAACGCGCTTTCCAAGGCGCGCCACGCGGCGACGCTCACCGGGCTGCCGGCGCTCGCCGACGATTCCGGCATCTGCGTCGAGGCGCTCGGCGGCGCGCCGGGCGTGCAGTCCGCGCGCTTTGCCGGCGATCCGGCATCGGACGAACGCAACAACAGCAAGCTGCTGGAGCTACTCGCGCGGGAAGCGAATCGGCGTGCCTACTACTACTGCGTGATCGTGCTGATGCGTTACGCAGCCGACCCCTGCCCGTTGATTGCCGAAGGACGCTGGCATGGTGAAATCCTGCGTGCGCCGCGCGGCAGCGGCGGCTTCGGATACGACCCGCTGTTCCTCGATCCCACGCTGGGGACGACTGCCGCCGAGCTTGCCCCGGCGCGGAAGAACGAGGTCAGCCATCGCGCGCGCGCGCTCGCCGAGTTGCTCGGAAAGCTGCGCGCGGACGAAGGCGCGCGCGGCGTGCAGGCTCGATGAAGCGCGCGCAGCGGTCGATTCCGGTCTGCGCGCAGGGCGTAGCGGCGCTCGCCGGATCGGAGCCGGCGAGCGCCTCTCTCAGGAAGCGAGACCGGCGTCGGCCACGGCCGGCAGGCGACGCGCCCGGGCGTCCTTCGCCCAGATCCGCGCCAGCGTGCGCTCGAAGGCGGTGAGCGATCCGCTCACCCAGAACGTCTCGCCGCCGCGACCTTCCCGGTTGCGAAGGCCGTGTTCCTCGAGCAGCCTGCCGAGTTGGCGCGCCACCGCCGGACCGGTCTCGATGATCGCGACTTCGGGCCCGACGATCCGACGCAGCTGCGGTGCGATCAGGGGATAGTGCGTGCAACCGAGTGCGATCACGTCCGCGCCGGCCGCGAGCAGCGGCCCGACGAAGCGACGCAGCTGCGATTGTGTCTCCGCATCGTCGATCGCCCCGCGCTCGATGCGCTCGGCCAGTCCGTCACAGGGCTGCACCAGCACGCGCACGCCGTCGGCGAAGCGTTCCACCAGGCCGCCGAATCGCTCGCTATCCAGCGTGCCCGGCGTGGCGAGCACGCCCACCACGCCGCTGCACGTCGCCGCAGAGGCGGGCTTCACCGCCGGCTCCACGCCGACGAAAGGCAGCCGGAACTTCGCGCGCAGGAAGTCGATTGCCGCGGCGGTAGCCGTGTTGCAGGCGACCACCACCGCTTTGGCACGCCGTTCGGCGAGGAAGCTGGTGATGGCGACGGCGCGGGCGCGGATCAGTTTCGCCGCTTTCTGCCCATAGGGCATGTGCGCCGAATCGGCGACATAGACGAGATGTTCCTCCGGCAGCGCCTCGCGCAGCGCGCGCAGGATCGTGAGCCCGCCGACCCCGGAATCGAACACTCCGATCGGATCGGAGACCGACGGGATTCGCGCGCGCTTCACGCTCATGTCGCCGAGAACATGCGCCGCGGGCGGCGCGACCGGCACGCGGCTTGCCCGGACCTCACTGTCCGCACTTGCCGCACAGGTTCTCCGAGAAGTCGCTCGAACTCAGCAGCTGGATGAGCGCCCTGTCGAGCGCGTGGTTGAGGGTCTCGTTGTAGTTCTCCGTGCTCCCGGCGTAGCCGTAGTTCTGCGAAAAGCCCGAGATCCGCGCCGTCCAGCACGCCTTGGTTCCGCCCGCCGGCACGAGATCGGCCGACATCGTCACCCTGCCGTCGAAGGTGGCGCGCACGTACACGGTCTCGGAGAGCGTCAGCTGGTCCACTTTCATGTGCAGAGCCGGCTGACCCGCAACGCCGGTTCTCAGGCCGGCACGGCGCATCTGTTCCTGCGCGCCGGTGCGCACCCACGCAGCCGGATCGCCTTCCAGTGCGATCGGCTTGTTGATGTCGGGCGTGCGTTCCAGCGAGCGGCGTCCCAGATCCTTGCTCTCGCGCGCGTCCTCCACCGTGAACTCGGAGAGGGCGGCGCAGGGCCGAACGGCGGGCGTGGCGGCCGGCTGCTCCATCGATTTATACGACAGCGGCACCGTGGTCGAGTACAGCGACGTGGCGACGCAGCCGGAGAGGATGACGCCGAGCGGCGACAGAAGCGGAAGGGCAAGACGTCCCATGGCGATCTCCGTTCGTTTGTGTCGTTTTGGCGCGCCGCGCCGGCGTGCGCTTCGCGCCGGCTTGCGAGCCGAGCTCGCGGCATGCGGGCGCGCATGTGCTATTTTTGCACGAAGCGAGATTCGTTCCATCACCTATCCGGTTTCTTCCATGGTCCAAGCGGTCGTTCTGCCGGCGAAACAGACGGGTCCGCGGCTGCGCGCGCTGCCGCCGCTGGCGATCTACGTGCACGTGCCATGGTGCGTGCGCAAATGCCCGTACTGTGACTTCAATTCGCACGAGTTACGTAGACCGGCGAGGGGAGCGGTTTCAGACGCGGGCGGCCCGACGGGGCTCGAGCACGCGGGATTGGATCCGGTACTCGAGCGCAGCTACCTGGATGCGCTGATCCTCGACCTCGACCAAGCCTTGCCCGCGGTATGGGGCAGGACGGTGCACGCGATTTTCATCGGCGGCGGCACGCCTTCGCTGCTGTCCGCGCGCGCGGTGGACGAACTGCTGTGTGCGATCCGCACCCGGGTGCGCCTCGACCCCGGTGCCGAGATCACGCTCGAGGCCAATCCCGGCACCTTCGAGACGCGAAAATTTGCCGACTTCCGCGCGGCGGGAGTGAACCGTCTTTCGATCGGCATCCAGAGTTTTGACCCGGCGCACCTGAGGAGCCTCGGCCGCATCCACGACGACCGGCAGGCGCGCGCGGCGATCGAGATCGCGCGCGCGCATTTCGACAACTTCAACCTCGATCTGATGTATGCGCTGCCGCAGCAGAGCGTCGCGCAGGCGCTCGCCGACCTGGAGCGGGCGCTCGCCTACGCCCCGCCACATCTGTCGGTCTATCACCTGACGATCGAACCGAACACCGCCTTTCACCGTCATCCGCCGAATCTGCCGGAGGACGATGTCGCAGCCGATATGCAGGAGGCGATCGAGGAGCGGCTCGATCGCCTGGGCTACCGGCATTACGAGACCTCCGCCTTCGCGCAGGCGGGCCGTGCGTCGCGCCACAACCTCAATTACTGGACGTTCGGCGACTACATCGGCATCGGCGCCGGCGCGCACGGCAAGATTTCTTTCGCCGACAGGATCGTGCGCGAAATGCGCTGGAAGAATCCGCGCCAGTACTTGCAGATGGCGACGTCCGGGACCCCGGTCCAGAGCTCGCAGGAAGTGGGCACCGACGCGCTGCCGTTCGAGTTCATGATGAACGCGCTGCGGCTGGTCGGCGGTTTCGAACTGCGCCTGTTCGAGGAACGGACGGGCCTGCCGCTCGCCTCCGTGCTGGGGCCGCTGGACCGCGCCGTGCAGCGCGGCTTGATCGAGCGCGATTTTCTGCGCGCCCGGCCCACGCTGAGAGGGCAGCGCTTTCTCAACGACCTGCTGCAGCTCTTCTTGTGAGGCGGGAGGAGGCCGGGAAGGCTAAGGCGCGTACTTGACGAGGATCCTAGCGACGCGCGCCCGCTCGGCGTTCCAGCTCGCGAAGCGCTGGCACACCTGCTTGGTGGTCTCGCCGTCGGCGCGATCAAAGGGTTTGTCGTAGAAGCGCGCCTGCCCGGCGTCCTGATCCGGCGCGACGCGGGCCTCGGTCCAGGGCTGCTGCACGTCTTCGAAGCGGGTGTACAAAACGACCTCGTTCACCGTCGCGGCGCCGGGAATGGATGCGCACACCGCCACGCGCAGCGCCTGCTCTTCGCTGCAGCCGCCCTTGGCAGCGGAGGCTGCCGCGCCGGCCGGCTTGCAGGGCGGCACGGTGACGGCGGCGGCCACGCCTTCCTGACCGCTGCGGACCGCCTCCGCGCGCCGCACCTCCGCTTCGATCCGGCTGCGGTCCTCCAGACGCGCCTGCTCCAGCCGCGCCGCGCTGGCGCTCAGCTCGGAGAGCTGCGAGCGCAGCTCCATGCGCAGCGCGCCGTTGTCCCGCTCGCTGCGCACGAACAGGTATTGCGACAGAGCGAATCCGCCCACGGCGGCGGCAATCAGCAGCGCCAGCACGGCGAGGACGGGCCCGCGCCGCGATTTCTTGGTGATGGGCTGACCGCGCTCGCGTTCGGCGAGCTCCTTGCGCCACGACGTGCGCAGCTGGACCAGCGCGGTGGCGATCGTGGCGCTCGCGCCGATGACGGCGGCGAGTACCGGATCCGAGAGATTCATGTTGCAAACGTAGCAGGAACCTGCGAGTGACGCAGCTCGCCGCGCGCGACGCCGGCGCGTGCCGCACGGCAATCGATCATACCGCCTTCCAGTGCCGGAAAACGAGATCCCACACCGCATGCCCGAGCTTCAGCCCGCGGCTTTCGAACTTGGTAAGCGGCCGGTATTCCGGCCGCGGCGAGAATCCCCGGGCCGTGTTGACGAGCAGCGGCTCGGCCTGCAACACCTCCAGAACCTGGTCCGCATAGTCCTTCCAGTCGGTCGCCACGTGCAGGTAGCCGCCCGGCGCGAGCCGCAACGCCAGCGCGTGCACGAAGCGCGGCTGCAGCAGCCTGCGCTTGTGATGGCGCTTTTTCGGCCAGGGATCCGGAAAGAAGACGTGTGCGCCGGCAAGACTGCCCTCGGGGATCATGTCGCGCACGACTTCCACTGCATCGTGCTGGATGACCCGCACGTTGCGCAGCGCCCCCGCTTCGACCTGGCGCAGCAGGCTGCCCACGCCAGGCGTGTGTACCTCGACCCCGAGATAGTCGTTTTCCGGATGCGCGGCGGCGATGCGCGCAGTGGTCTCTCCCATGCCGAAACCGATTTCGAGGATTTTCGGCGCGCGACGGCCAAACGCCGCATCGAGGTCGATCGGGGCGGGGCGATACGGCAGTCCGTATACCGGCAGCAGCGCGTCGTAGGCACGCTGTTGTGCGCCGGAAATTCGTCCCTGTCTCAGGACAAAGCTGCGGATGGGGCGGTGGTTGGACTCCACGGGGCGCGAATCATACCGCCCGGACCGCATTCCCGGCCCGGGCGCGTCGGTCGGAAGCGGGATTCAGGCCGCCTTGCCGGCGGAGCGGGAGGAGGAGATGACACCCGCGGTCGGCGAACTGGGCGCGGCGCCGTAGACCTTCTTCGGCATGCGGCCGGCGAGAAAGGCTTCGCGTCCGGCCTCCACCGCTTTCTTCATCGCCGCGGCCATGCCGATCGGATCCCGCGCCGCGGCGATGGCGGTGTTCGTCAGCACGCCGTCGCAGCCGAGCTCCATCGCGATCGCGGCGTCGGAGGCGGTGCCCACGCCGGCATCGACCAGCACCGGAACCTTGGCGTGTTCGATGATGATCTGCAGGTTCCACGGATTGAGGATTCCCATGCCGGAGCCGATCAGCGAAGCAAGAGGCATCACCGCGACACAGCCGATTTCCTCCAGACGCCGGGCGATCACGGGATCGTCGGAGGTGTACACCATGACCTTGAACCCCTCCTCGACCAGGGTTTGCGCCGCGGACAGGGTCTCGACGACGTTGGGATAGAGGGTATGCGGATCCCCGAGCACTTCCAGCTTGACCAGGTCGTGGCCGTCGAGCAGCTCGCGGGCAAGGCGCAGCGTACGGACCGCGTCCTGCGCCGTATAGCAGCCGGCGGTGTTCGGCAGGATGGTGTACTTCGACGGCGGCAAGGCGTCGAGCAGGTTCGGCTCGTTCGGATTCTGGCCGATGTTGGTGCGGCGGATCGCGACGGTGACGATTTCCGCACCGCTTGCCTCGATCGCTGCTCGCGTCTGCGCGAAATCCCGGTACTTGCCGGTGCCGACGAGCAGGCGGGATCGATAAGCCTTGCCGGCAATGCTGAGCTGATCCATATAGTGCGGTAGCTGGTAGAAGGCGCGCTGCGCTTCGGGTTCAGGGCGTCGCCCGTCACCCATCGCCGGTCACGTTGTTACCCGCCTCCCACTGCGACCACGATTTCCAGGCGGTCGCCGTCGCCGACCATTTGATCGCCGAAGCGGCTGCGCGGGACGATTTCCCCGTTCCGCTCCAGCGCGAAACGCTTGCCGGCGAGCGCAAGCCGCTCGATCAACTCCGCCACGCTGAGCGACCGGTCGAAGCTGCGGCACTCGCCGTTGATCGTGAGGATGACCACGGCAGTCGTTCAGAAACCCGTTACTGCGAGCCATTCTAGCATGGCGCGTCTGCGGTTCCCGCACCGCGCGGCGGATTCATCGGAAGAAGACGAGATAGATCGCGCCCGCAATGAGCGCGTACTTGCAGACGTTGAACAGCGTGCGGTTTGCCTGCTTGAGCCGCTTGAGCATCGCGCCCGTCCAGCCGATCGGCGCGTAGATGCGGTTCAGCACGCCGATGCTTTCGGTCTCGACATTCTGGGTCGACGCCGCGCGCACCAGGTAACGGCTCACGAAGCGGTTCAGCGCCGTCATCGCGCGGGTTCGCAGCGGCCGCTCCACGTCGCAGAACAGGATCAGCCGGTTCTGCTCGGTCCGGTTTTCTGCGGAATGGATGAAGGTTTCGTCGAACAGCACGTCTTCCCCGTCGCGCCAGGAATACGGCACGCCGTCGATGTAGATCCGGCACAGATCGGAATTCGGCGTGGCGAGCCCCAGGTGGTAGCGCAGCGAGCCGGCGAACGGATCGCGGTGCTGCGTGAGTTTCCCTCCCGGCGGCAGCAGCGCGAACATCGCAGCGTTGACCGACTTCAGCGACTGCACCAGCGCCACGGTCTTCGGGCACAGCGCCTGCGCCGAGGGCAGCGGCTCGCCGTACCACTTGACGTAGAACCGCTTCCACCCCCGGTTGTAGAACGAGTTGAAGCCCAGGTCATTGTGCCCGGTCGCCGCGCGGATATGCCCGTCGTCGAACAGCGCGAGCGCCTCGTCGCGGACCATTCGCCAGTTCTCGCGCAGCTTCTCGAGTTCGGGAAACTCGCGCGCGTCGAGGATCGGCTTCTGCGGCACCGCGGAGAACAGATACATGAGCACGTTGTACGGCGCCAGCAGCGTGGAGTGATTGCCAAGCTGACGCAGCAGCTTCAGCCGCACGCGACCGCGCAGATGCACGTACAGCGAGGAAACCAAGAACACGTACAGGATCAGGAATTTCGGTGCCAGCAAATCGATC
The DNA here is from genome assembly GCA_035651315.1 of Burkholderiales bacterium. GTDB lineage: Bacteria > Pseudomonadota > Gammaproteobacteria > Burkholderiales > Eutrophovitaceae > DASRFY01. The sequence goes on along the minus strand of DASRFY010000056.1, from coordinate 24,108 downwards.
GGCATTGTCTGCTCCAACTCGGAGGCGCCCGCGGCCGCCGCGCCTGCAGGCCCTCCCGCGAAGCGCATTTTACCCCTTGCCGACCCGCCCGGCGGAGGGCGCCGCCCCGGGTCGCGGGACGAAACCCGAATTGAGCGCGGCGCGCGGATAGTCGTAGAATGCGATCCGTCGCGGGTGTAGTTCAATGGCAGAACGAAAGCTTCCCAAGCTTTAGACGTGGGTTCGATTCCCATCACCCGCTCCAGAATGCCAAGGGCCCCTCGCGGGCCCTTGGCGTTTCCGGTACCGGGCGGTGCGCAGCCGACCCCGAACTCGACGATCGCCGGGCAAGTATGCAGAATGGCTGCGAGACGTAGGCGCTGCGGGCGTGTGAGTCGATGGCATACCTGATCGGTGGTGTCCTGCTGGCCGCGGGTGTCGCCGCTGCCTGGCTGGGGTGGGCACGCCTGCGCCCGCGTAATGGTTCGCCGCTGCCGACCGAATACGGCGCGGAGGCGCAGTTCTACGCGCTGGTCGAGCTGTCCCCGGACGCCATTCTGATCCACGTCGACGGCCGTTTCGTCTATGCCAACGGCGCCGCGGTGGCGCTGCTGCGCGCCGGCTCGCGCGGGCGGCTGATCGGACTCGACGCCACCGCGATCGTGCATCCGGACGCTCTGCCGGTGGCGCGCGATCGCATCACGCGCCAGCAACGCGGCGAATCGGTTCCGCGGGTGGAGCAGCGCTATCTTCGTTTCGACGGTACCCCGGTGGACGTCGAAGTGACCTCCGCGCCCTTCGTCTTCGGCGGGCGCACCGCGATCCAGGTGTTTGCGCGCGACATCTCGGAGCGCAAGGCGGCGCAGCGGCACATCGAGCGCCTGGCCAACCTCTATTCCGCGCTGGCGCGCACCAGCCGGTTGCTGGTCCGCGCGCGCACCCGCGCCGAGATGTTCGACGGCGTGTGCCGCACGGCGGTGGAGTTCGGCCGTCTCCAGATGACCTGGATCGCCATCGCCGATCCCGCGACCGGCCGTCTCGAGCCGGCTGCCGCCAGCGGGCCGGCCGAGGCATATGCGGAAAGCGTAGTGATCGCCCTGGATCCCGCGCGCCCGGAGGGTCGCGGGCCGCTTGCGACCGCTGTTCGCGAACAGCGCACATGCGTCTGCAACGATTTCGCTGCCGACCCGAGTACCGCACCCTGGCGCGAGCAGGCGCGCCGCTACGGCTTCCGCGCCGTGGCGGTGGTGCCGCTGCGCGAGGAGGGGCGCGTCATCGGCGCCCTCACCCACTACGCCGCGGAGACCGAATACTTCGAGCCGGACCTCGTCGACCTGCTGGAGCGCATGGCCGAAGAGTTGTCCGCCGCGCTGGACCGGATCGCGGCGGAAGCCCGCCGCCTGGCGGCCGAGGCGGCGCTGGTGGAAAGCGAGCGCCGCCTGTCCACGCTCATGAGCAATCTGCCGGGCATGGTCTACCGCTGCCTAAACGACCGGCACGCGGGCATGGAATTCGTCAGCAACGGCTGCCTGGCGTTGACCGGGTACCGCCCGGAGGAGCTGGTCTTCAATCGGGGCGTTTCCTACAGCGAGATCATTCACCCGGAGGATCGGGAGCGCGTCGCAGAGGCGATCCGCGACGCCCTTGAAAGGCGCGAAGGCTTCGCCCTGCACTATCGGATCACGGACCAATCCGGTGCGCAAAAGTGGGTGTTCGAGCGCGGACTCGCTGTGTTCCGGGAGGACGGTTCGGTCGAGGCGTTGGAGGGATTGATCACCGACGTCTCGGAAGTCCGGCGCACCGAGCAGGCGCTGCGCGAGAGTGAGGCGCGTTTTCGCAGCCTGACGGCGTTATCCTCCGACTGGTATTGGGAACAGGACGCGGCCTACCGCTTCACGCTGGTCTCGCCGGGACTGTTCGAAGTCGAGGGCAGCGACCCATCGGACTTCGTCGGCAGGACGCGCTGGGAGGTCGGCGGCGTCGTGCCGCCCGCGGGCGGCTGGGAGGCGCACCGCGCGCTGCTCGAGCGGCACCAGCCGTTCCGCGACGTCGAATACGCGCGCCGCCTGGCGGGCGGGGAGAGGCACTACTACCGCGTGAGCGGCGAACCGATGTTCGACGAGTCCGGGGCGTTCGCGGGCTATCGCGGCGTGGGCCGCGACATCACCCGCCAGAAGCAGGCCGAAGAGGACCTGATCCGGTTTCGGGCCGCGCTCGACACGGCCGCGGACGCGATATTCCTGACCGACCTCGAGACGCTGGCGTACGTGGATGTCACCGCGAGCACCTGCCGCATGCTCGGTTACACGCGCGACGAGCTGCTCCGCATGAGCCCGCGCGATATCAACGTCGAATTCGACGAAGCCGAGCTGCGCGCACGCTATGCCGCCACGCGGACGCTGGGCGAGGAGCGCTACGAACTGGACGCGAAGCCGCGCTGGCTGCGCCGCAAGGACGGCTCGTCTTTCCCCGTCGAGGTCTATCGCCGTTACCTGCGCGTCGGCCACCGGGAGTTGATCGTCGCGGGCGCACGCGACATCAGCGAGCGGCTGCGCGCCGAAGAGGCGCTGCGCCTGCGCGACCGGGCCCTGCAGGCGAGCACCAACGCGATCGTCATCACCAGCTGCCTGGCGCCGGACGACCCGATCGAATACGTCAATCCGGCGTTCGAGCGGATCACCGGCTACGCCGCCGCGGAGGCGATCGGGCGCAACTGCCGTTTCCTGCAGGGACCGGAACGCGAGCAGCCGGGCCTGAACGAGCTGCGCGCGGCGCTGCGCGACGGCCGCGACGCGCAGGTGGTGCTGCGCAACTACCGCAAGGACGGCGCGGCGTTCTGGTCGCAGCTCACCATATCCCCGGTGCGGGATGCGGGCGGGCGCGTCACCCACTTCGTCGGCATCATCGCAGACATCAGCGAGGCCGTGCGTTACCGCGAGGAGCTGGAGCATCAGGCCAACCACGACACCCTGACCGGCCTGCCCAACCGGAACCTGCTTCAGGACCGGGTCGCGCAGGGGATCGCCTACGCCCAGCGGCACCACTGCACTCTGGCGGTCGTTTTCCTTGACCTCGACAATTTCAAACGCGTCAACGACACGCTCGGCCACGGCGCCGGCGACCGGTTGCTGATGGCAATCGGCGCAAACCTGCGCGCCTGCGTGCGCGCCGACGACACCGTCGCACGGCTGGGCGGCGACGAGTTCGTGGTGCTGCTCAACGATCAGGCGCACAAGGAATCGGTGACCCAGGCGGTGCACCGGGTGGTCGAAGCGGTGGCCCGATCTGTCATCATCGACGGGCATGAGATCGCCAGCACCTGCAGCGTCGGCATCAGCCTGTTCCCCGGCGACGGCCCCGACGGCGACGCGTTGCTCAAACACGCGGATACCGCGATGTACCGCGCGAAATCGAACGGCGGGAACAATTTCCAGTTCTTCGCCCCGGAGATGAACGCGGAGCTCGCGCAGCGGCTTACCATCGAGGCCAGCCTGCGCCGCGCGATCGAGCGCGGAGAGTTCATGCTCCACTATCAGCCGAGGATCGGGCTGCAGTCCGGGCGCATCGAGAGCCTCGAGGCCCTCATTCGCTGGAACAGCGCGGAATTCGGACTGGTGCCGCCGGGACGGTTCATTCCGCTCGCCGAGGAGACCGGGCTGATCGTGCCGATCGGCGAGTGGGTGATGCGCAATGCCTGTCTGCAGACGCGGCAATGGCAGCAGCGCGGCGCGCCGTGCGTTCCGGTGTCCATCAACATCTCGCCGCGGCAGTTCAAGCGCTCGGAGATCGTTTCAGAGGTGGCGTCCGCCCTGCGCGAGTCGGGGCTCGACGCGCGTTTGCTGGAGATCGAGGTGACAGAAAGCCTGGTGATGGAGAACGCGGAGGATTTCGTGGCGCGGCTGCGCGCGCTCAAGGCCCTCGGCATCGAGATCAGCATCGACGATTTCGGCACCGGCTACTCGAGCTTGAGCTATCTGAAGCGTTTCCCGGTCGATCGCCTGAAGATCGATCAGTCGTTCGTGCGCGACATCGACACCGACCAGGACGACGCCGTGATCGTGAAGGCGATCGTGCGTCTGGGCCACAGCCTCGGCCTGCAGGTGACGGCCGAGGGAGTGGAGACGAACGAGCAACTGCAGTTTCTGCGCGCCTGCCGCTGCGATCAGGCGCAGGGCTACCTGTTCAGCAAACCCGTGCCCGCCGCGCAGATCGAGCGGCTTCTTTTCGCCGACGAGAAAATTTCCTCCTCGGCGCGTTGACGCGCCGCGCGCCGCGCAAGTAGCCTATCGGCACCCGTGGCTGCGTTTCGCGAAGGATCGGGCAAACAATGAAGTATCTGAAGTACGGCCTGTACGCGATCCTGGGCCTTGTGGCGCTGTGCGCGGCTGCGGCGGCGTACATCGCCGCGGCTTTCGATCCGAACGCCTACCGGCCCGAGCTGCAGCGCCTGGTGAAGGAGAAGACCGGGCGCACGCTCGCGATCGACGGGGACATCCGGCTCACGTACTTTCCGCAGATCGGCGTGCGCCTGGGCCGGGCCACGCTGTCGGAACGCGCGAGCGACGCGGAATTCGCGGGCGTGGACGGGATGCGCGTTGCGCTCGCGCTGCTGCCCCTGCTGCGCAAGCAGGTGGTAGTGGACGACGTGACGGTGGAGGGGCTGCGGGTGCGTCTGACGAAGGGCAGAGACGGCAAGACCAACGTCGACGACCTGGTAGCCGAGAGTCGCGAAACGGCGCCGGCCCAGGGCCCCGCCCGGGGGGCGCCGACCGCGCCCGCCATCGGCCTAGACGTGCGCGGGATTCACGTCTCCAATGCCCGTTTCAGCTATCAGGACGAGCAAACGGGCGCGCGATACGCGGTCTCGGGGCTGTCGTTCCGGATCCGACATCTCGCGCCCGGGGTGCCGGCGCGATTCGATCTGGCGACCGACGCCAGCAGCAGCGCGCCGCCGCTCGATCTGCATGCGCAGGCCTCGGGCGCGCTCGACGCCGACTTTGCGCACCAGACGTTCCGGGTGGCGGGTCTGCGGCTCGGCGTGACGGGCTCGGCTGCGAACGTGACCGGACTGCGCGCGAACCTGGGCGCCGATCTCGAGGCGCAGCCCGCGGCACGGACCTATCAGCTTTCCGGACTCAAGCTCGATCTGGCGTGGACGATGGGCAGCGACAAGTTCGACGCGCGGGTCGAGCTGCCGGCGCTGGCATTGCGCGGGGACGCGCTGTCCGTCGAGCAGCTCGTGGCGACGGTCGGCGGCGGCGTGGCCGGTTTTCGCCCCGCCGTCGCAAAGCTTGCGGTCCCGAAGCTCGACGCGGATCTGAGACGGCAGACGGCGAACGCCGATCTCGCGGCGACAGTCGACGAATCGAACCTCGAGGCGAGACTCGGCGTTGCCGGTTTTGCCCGGCCCTTCCTCCGATTCGACGCGTCGATCGACAAGCTGAACCTCGACCGCTACCTGCCTCAGGAGCAAAGCGGCGCCGCGGGGCAGCAGCCCGCCGGCGCAGCGCGACCCGAACGACCGTTCGATCTGTCGCCGCTCAAGGCGCTGAACCTCGACGGCCGGCTGCGTATCGGCGAACTGATCGCATCGAACGTCAAGGCCGAGGACGTGCGCATCGACGTCAAGGCTGAGAACGGCAGGATCGACTTGGACCCGCTCGCCGCGAATCTCTACCAGGGAAGCGTCAAGGGCAGGATCGGTATCGACGCGAACCAGAATCGCTTCGTCTTGCGGCAGAATCTGTCCGGCGTGTCGATCGGGCCGCTGTTGCACGACGCGCTGCGGCGGGATCTGCTCGAAGGCCGGGGCGACGTCGGGATCGACGTCACGGCCGCCGGCGACACGGTGAGCGCGCTCAAGCGCTCTTTGAGCGGCAATGCGAAGGCGAGCCTTCGGGACGGCGCGATCAAGGGCATCGACCTCGCCCGCTCGATACGCAGCGCGGCAAACGCCTTGTCGTTCAGGAAGGACGTGGAATCGGCCGCTTCTTCGGCGGAGAAAACCGACTTCACGCAGTTCAGCGCGAGCTTCACGATCCGCAACGGCAGGGCGCACAACGACGACCTCTCGGTCAAGTCGCCGTTCCTGCGCGTAAGCGGCGCGGGCGACGTCGACCTCGCCGCGGGCGCAGTCGACTATCTCGCCAGGGCCTCGATCGTCGCCACCGCCGCAGGCCAGGGCGGCGAGGAGGCCGCAGGCCTGGCCGGACTGACCGTGCCGGTGCGCGTGTCCGGCCCGTTCGCTTCGCTCAAGTACCGGCTCGAGCTGGGCAGCGTGCTTGCCGAACCCTCGAAGCGGCGGTTGCAGGAGCAGAAGGAGGCCCTCAAGAGCAGGCTGCAGGAGAAGCTGCTCGGCGGCAGCGCCGCGGGCGGCGCGCAGCCGTCCCAGGCGGCACCCGGGGCGCAGAAGCCGGAGGACGAGCTGAAGAAAAAACTCAAAGACCTGTTGCGCTGATCGTGAGCGAATTCGCAGAGCGCATCGTCGCTTGGCAAAAGCACGCCGGCCGCCACGATCTCCCCTGGCAGCGCACGCGGGATCCGTACCGGATATGGCTGTCGGAGATCATGCTGCAGCAAACCCGGGTCGGCGCGGTCATCGCCTATTTCGAGCGTTTCGTCGCCCGCTTTCCCGATCTGGCCGCACTGGCTCGCGCGGACGAGGACGAGGTCCTGCGTGCGTGGAGCGGGCTCGGCTACTATGCCCGTGCGCGCAACCTGCATCGCGCGGCGTGCAGAATCGTCGCCGAGCACGGCGGCGCGTTCCCGTCGCGTTTCGAGGACATCCGCGCGCTGCCCGGCGTGGGCCGCTCGACCGCCGGCGCGATCGCGGTGTTTGCGTTCGGCGCGCGCCATCCCATCCTCGACGGCAACGTCAAGCGCGTATTCGCGCGCTGCTTCGGCATGGAAGGTTATCCGGGCGCCAAGCCGGTGGAGGCCGCGATGTGGGCGCATGCGCAGAACCTGCTGCCGCAGACCGCGCTCGAAGCCTACATTCAGGGACTGATGGATCTGGGCGCGACAATCTGCACCCGGTCCGGTCCGCGTTGCGAGCAGTGCCCGTTGCGCAACGACTGCGTGGCGCGGCGCGAGCGGCGCGTCGCGTCGCTGCCCACCGCACGGCCGCGCAAGCCGCTGCCGCATCGCGCGACCACGATGCTGGTCCTGGTCGACGGTCTCGAAGTGTTGCTCGAGAAGCGTCCGCCGCAGGGCATCTGGGGCGGCCTGTGGTGCCTGCCCGAGATCGGCGCACACGAGACGCCGGCGCAGGTCGCGCTGACGCGATTCGGCGCGACCGTCGAGGCGCAGGAGGCATTGCCCGTCGTCGCGCACGGCTTCACCCATTTCTCGCTCGACATCGCGCCGCTGCTGTGCCGGGTGCGCAGGGCGGACTGCGCGCAATCCCCGGGGCGCGCGTGGCTCGCGCTGGACGATGCACTCGGGGCGGCGCTGCCGGCGCCGGTGCGGCGCATCCTGGGCGGGGTCCGGAAAAAGGACTCAGCCGGCCTGGAGCAACGCGGCTAGCCGCGCGATGCGCCGGGCGTCGTTGCGCTCCTCCAGCAGCGATTGCCGCTCGGCGAGATCGATCGGCAGCAGTTCGGCGAGCCGGTAGCTCACCCAGCCCGCGTCGTCGAACGCAAGCGGGGCATGGAAGACCTCGCTGCCGACGCGTTCCGCGATGCTTTGCAGAATGCGGCGGCAGAGCGCAGCCAGCTCTTCATCGGCTTGCCCGGCGGTTTCCGGCAGCATCTCCACGCTGGCACGGACCAGACCTTGCGGTCCGACCACGCGATCGAGGGTTCGAAACACCGCCACGCCCCTGGTTTGCAGGTGAAACAGTCCGACATGCGGCATTTCCCAATCGGTGATCACCGCGGTGCAACCGACCGACACGGGGACGGCGGGCGCGCCGACTTCCTGGCCGTCGCGGATCAGGCACACGCCGAAGGGAGCGTTGTCCCGCAGGCACACCTTGGTCATCTCCAGGTAGCGCTGCTCGAAGATCTTCAACGGCAGCAATCCGCCTGGAAACAGGACCGTGTTGAGCGGGAAGATCGGAATCTGCGGCAGGGCGGGCATGGTCATCGCGTGCTGAGGTAGCCACTGCGTGCCGAAACTCCTCTTTGTGCTTTGCTTGCCATGCGTGAGGCCTGCGGCGCTCAACCGCCGGTCTGGCCGCTCTCGCCCCAGCGCGGCATGAGCGTGTGGGCGATCGCGAGGTGATCGAGCACCCGGGCAACGACGAAGTCGACCAGGTCTGCGACCGATGCCGGATGGTGATAGAAGCCGGGATTGGCCGGCAGGATCACTGCGCCCGCGCGGGCGAGCTTGAGCATGTTTTCCAGATGGATCGCCGACAGCGGCGTCTCCCGCGGCACCAGGACCAGCGTGCGGCGCTCCTTGAGCATCACATCCGCCGCGCGCTCGATCAGGGAATCGGACAGCCCGCAGGCGACGGCGGCAAGCGTGCCCATCGTGCACGGGCAGATCACCATCGCGTCGGCCGGGTTCGAGCCGGACGCCACCGGCGCGAACCACTCCTCGCGGCCGAAGGCGCGCAGCTGACCGGGCGCGGCGCCGAAGCGCTCGCTGAAAAAGACTTCCGCATCCTTCGGGCGCGCCGGCAGCGCGAGATCCATCTCCTGTCGCGCGACGATCGGCGCGACCTGGGAATAGAGCAGAAAGACCCTTGCCTGCGCCCGCAACAGGCATTCGAGCAGCCGCAGCCCGTACGGCAGCCCGGAGGCGCCGGTGAAGGCGAGCGCGATGGTGAGCGGATTCATCGCGACTCCCGCGCCGCAGCGTCCGAAGTCGCGCCGACTCGATCCTTGCGCAGCCGGCGGGCTGACTCCGCGGTCGGCTCGCCTTGCGGGGGCGTCACGAAGCAAGCTCCCGATGACGCACCAGCACTGGCCGCGCGGTCCGGAAATGCGTGGCCAGCTTCTCGGCAAAGTACACCGAGCGGTGCCGGCCGCCGGTGCAGCCGATCGCGATCGTGAGATAGCTGCGGTTGTCGCGCACGAAGCAGGGCAGCCAGTTTTCCACGAAACCTTCGATATCCTTGAGCATTCCGCGCACCCTTTCGTCGGCCTCCAGAAACGCCATCACATCGGCGTCCTTGCCGGTGAAGGGGCGCAGCCGCGGATCGTAGTGCGGGTTCGGCAGGCAGCGCACGTCGAAAACGAAATCCGCATCGAGCGGAATGCCGTGCTTGAAGCCGAAGGATTGGAACAGCAGCGTGAGCCCGTGATCCCCGGTTGCGAGCAGGTCCTTCACCCAGGCCCGCAACTGGTTGGGATTGAGATCGCTAGTGTCGATGCGGTGGCCGAGGTCGCCCACGCCGTCCAGCATTTCGTGCTCCAGCTCGATGCATTCGGGCAGCGTGCGCGCTTCGTCGGCGAGCGGATGGCGGCGCCGGGTCTCGGAAAAGCGCTTGACCAAGGTGTCGGTCTTGGCGTCCAGGAACAGCAGGTGCGTGTCCACGTCCTTGCCGCGCAGCTCCGCGAGGTAGGTGGGCAGATAGGACAGATTCGAGCCGCTTCGCACGTCGACGCTGACCGCCACCCGCGTATAGCCGGCGTCGCGCAGAAAATCCACCACCTCCGAAAGCAGCTGGGCCGGCAGATTGTCGACGCAGTAATAACCGCTGTCCTCGAGCACGTTCAGCGCGATGCTCTTGCCGGAACCGGACAGGCCGCTGACGAGGACGAGTTGCATGGCGCGGACGGCGGAGCTACCTGCCGAGATGCTTCTCCTGACGCTGAATGAATTCCTGAGTGCTGTCGATACCGCGCAGTTGCAGCACGTAATTGCGCACCGCCGCCTCGACCAGCACCGCCAGGTTGCGCCCGGCCGCCACCGGAAGCTGGACCTTGCGGATGTTCACCCCGAGAATTTCCTCCGCGCTGGCGTTCAGCGGCAGCCGTTCCACGCCCGGGACTGTGCCGCCGACCGGCTTCTCGAGCTGGACGATGAGCTTGAGGTTCTTGCGTCGGCGCACCGCCGTTTCGCCGAAGATGGTCCGGATGTTGAGCATGCCTAGGCCCCGCACTTCGAGAAAGTCCTTGAGCAGCTCGGGGCTGCGGCCTTCGAGCGTGTCGGGCGCGATGTGGTAGAGCTCGACGACGTCGTCGGCAACCAGCCCGGAGCCGCGCGAGATCAGCTCGAGCGCGAGCTCGCTCTTGCCCACCCCGCTCTCGCCGGTGAGCAGCACCCCCATGCCGAGCACGTCGAGAAACACGCCGTGACGGGTGATCGATTCCGCCAGCGCCCGGCCAAGGTAAGTGCGGACCACCCAGATGATCTGCAGGCTTGGCAGCGGCGAGGCGAGCATGGGCACTTTACGCGACGCGGCGTAGTCGGTGAGCGATTCGGGCGCCTGCTCGCCGTCCGAGACAACCACGCACACCAGACCGCTGCCCTCCAGCCTGGCAAGGGCTTCGCGCTGGGCCGATTCCGGAAGCGATCCGAAATACGCGGCTTCGGTACGGCTGAAGATCTGGATCCAGTTCGGATGCAGCAGGTTCAGGTGGCCGATGAGGCCCTGCGACGAGCGGTTGATCTCGCCGCTGTCGAGCAGCGGCGAGGCGGCCCTCGGGCCCGAGAGCCAATCGAGCTTCAGCGCGCGGGCGTTGTCTTCAAACAGCTGCGCGACGCTGACTTGGGGCATGCGGCTCCCACTCGGTGATCAGACGTTGGGCGGCCGGCGCATCCAGCGCCTGGCCCAGCGCGCTGCGCATATCGCGTTCGCTGAACATCTGCGCGAGCTCGGAGAGGATCTGCAGGTGCAGATCGGTCGCCTTTTCCGGCACAAGCAGGACAAAGATCAGATTCACCGGGTTGCCGTCGGGTGCCTCGAAAGGGATCGGCGTCTTGAGGCGGATGAAAGCACCGACCGCTTCCTTCAGGCCCTTGATGCGTCCGTGGGGTATCGCGATTCCATGGCCCAGTCCGGTAGAGCCCAGCCGCTCGCGCGCGAACAACGCGTCGAAGATCTGCCCGCGGCCGATGCCGAGCGCGTTTTCGAACATCAGGCCGACGTGCTCGAACACGCGTTTCTTGCTTGCGACATCGAGATCGAGGACGACGTTGGAAACTGGCAGCAGGCGCGAGAGCAGGCTCATGGAAACGGGCGGCGCGGGATCACGCGATGCGGTGGCGGATCGATTCCTGGTTGTGATGATCGGCCAGTTTTTCCTTGTGCTTCAAAATCTGGCGGTCCAGCTTGTCCGCCAGCACGTCGATGGCCGCGTACATGTCGGCATCGACGCACCGGCAGTGGATTTCCTTGCCCGGCAGATGCACGTTCGCTTCGATTTTCTGATCGAGCTTGTTGACGGAGAGAATGACGCTGACTTCGATGACGTGATCGAAATGCCGGGCGATGCGGCCGAACTTCTCCGTGACGTAGGAGCGGATGGCGGGGGTGATCTCAAGGTGATGACCGGACACGTTCAGATGCATTGGCTGCCCTCTATTCGCGGATGGATCAGATCGTCTTTCTCAGGTTGACAGGCAGAATCTGGAGCGATTCCCTGTACTTTGCAATCGTGCGGCGCGCCACCATGATGCCCTGCTTGCCGAGAATCTCCGAGATCTGGCTGTCGGACAGCGGGTTGCGGCGGTCTTCCTCTCCGACCATCTGCTTGATGAGCGCGCGGATCGCGGTGGCGGAGCAGGCGCCGCCGGTTTCCGTCGTGACGTGGCTGCCGAAGAAATACTTGAGCTCGAAGATCCCGCGCGGCGTGAGCATGAATTTCTGCGTGGTCACCCGCGAAACGGTGGATTCGTGCAGGCCGAGGGTGTCCGCGATTTCGCGAAGCACCAGGGGACGCATGGCGACTTCGCCATGCTCGAAGAAATGCCGCTGCCGGTCGACGATCGCCTGCGAAACGCGCAGGATGGTGTCGAAGCGCTGTTGCACGTTCTTGATCAGCCACTTCGCTTCCTGAAGCTGGCCGGCGAGCTGCTGAAAGCTGGCGTCCCGGTTGCGATGCAGGATGTCGGCGTAGAGGCGGTTGACGCGCAGCTTCGGCATCGCTTCCGCATTGAGAGAGGCGACCCACATCCCCTTGACCTTGCGCACCACGACGTCGGACACGATGTAGCGCGCTTCGTTGCCGGAAAAATTCGCCGCCGGCCGCGGATTGAGCCGCGTGACCAGGCTCTGGATGCCGCGCAGCGCGTCGTCGTCGCAGCGCAGCAGCTTCTTCAATCTGGCGTAGTCCCGCGCCGCGAGCGCGTCGAGATGATCGCGCACCACGCGTAGTGCCTCGGCGCGGTAGGGCGTGTCCGCCGGCATCGTCTCCAGCTGCAACGCGAGGCACTCGGAAAGACTGCGCGCGCCCACGCCCGCCGGCTCGAGGCTCTGCAGGTACTTGAGCGCGATCGTGATCGCCTCCGCGTCGATTTCCAGCTCGGCCGGCAGGAGCGCGGTGAGCTCCTCCAGGTCCTGCTTCATGAAGCCGTCGTCGTCGAGATTGTCGATCAGGTACGCCACCAAGCGCTTGTCCCGGTCGGAAAGCTGCATGAACCGCAACTGCCCGAGCAGGTGGTCGCGCAGCGTCTGGGGCTCCACCGCGAGCTGCGGCGGTTCGGCTTCGTCGTCCGACTCCGGATTGCCGTACGCGCTGTAGCCGTCCTCGACCGACCATTCCCCGTCGGATCCCGCCTCGTCCCGGCTTTCCGCCTCCGTCGTCGGCGCGGCCGAGGCGTCGTGGGAAGACGCCGGGGGGGTAACAAGGCCGGCCGGCGGGGCGAGCGCCTCGTCCTCTTCGTCGTCGCGCTCCAACAACGGGTTTTCTTGCAGGAAACGCTCGATTTCCTGGTTCAGCTCCAAGGTGGAAAGCTGCAGGAGGCGGATGGATTGCTGCAGCTGCGGCGTCAGCGTCAGGTGCTGGGACAGCTTGAGCTGCAGAGAGTGTTTCATGAGCTAGCCTGGGGGCTGAAGTCGGACGGGCGCCCTTACAGTTTGAAGTGCTCGCCCAGATAGACTCTTCTTACACTTTCATTATAAACGATTTCCTCGGGATGCCCGCAGGCGAGCACGGAGCCGTCGTTTATGATGTAGGCGCGATCGCAAATACCCAGCGTCTCGCGCACGTTGTGGTCCGTGATCAGCACGCCTATGCCGCGCTCCTTGAGGAAACGGATGATTTTCTGGATGTCGAGAACGGCGATCGGGTCGACCCCGGCAAAGGGCTCGTCGAGCAGGATGAAGCGCGGCTGGGTCGCCAGCGCACGGCCGATTTCGACGCGGCGCCGCTCCCCGCCGGACAGGCTGATAGCCGGGCTGTTGCGGAGATGGGCGATGTGCAGCTCCTGCAGCAGCGCGTCGAGGTGCTCGTTCATCTGATCTTCCGACAAGCCGCGCAGCTCGAGCACCGCCTGGATGTTCTCGGCCACGGTCAGCTTGCGAAAAATCGAGGCCTCCTGCGGCAGATAGGACAGCCCCAGCCGCGCACGCAGGTGGATCGGCATGTGCGTGAGGTTGCGCTCGTCGAGAAACAGGTCCCCGCCGTCGGCCGCCACCAGCCCCACCATCATGTAGAAGCAGGTCGTCTTGCCGGCACCGTTCGGTCCGAGCAAGCCGATGACTTCTCCGCTCGCCACTTCGAGGGAGACATCCTTGACGACGGTGCGGGCCTTGTAGCGTTTCTTCAGTCGCTCTGCGCGTAGCGTGCTCATCGCGTCGGCTCGCGTCCCGCGGCGCCGCCTGGTCGTGGAGGTTACTGGGTGGCGCCCTGGACCTGGTCCGAGGGCTTGAGCGGAAGCGGCTGGCCGCCGGCAGGCTGGGACTCGCCGTTCTTCGGCTTGGGCTGGATCACCGCACGCACCCGTCCGTGCGGATTACCCGGCGTGGCGACGGTCTTGCCGCCGCCGATCACCTGGAAAAACTCGGTTGCAGCGTTATAGGAGATGTAGTCGCCCTTGACTTCGTCGGTACCGCGCTTCAGTTGCGCGTTGGTGAACATTTCCACCTTGTCCGACTTGCCGTTGTACTCCAGGCGGTCGGCCCAGCCTTCGATGTATTCGTCGAACCCCTCCCGCTTCTGATGGAAGTAAGCCTGGCTGCCGTAGGCGATGCCGTACTGGAACCCGTCGGCGTCCTGTTTGACGATCACGCGGTCGCCCTTGATCATGAGGGTGCCCTGGGTCAGCGTCACGTTGCCCTGGAAGACCGCTTCCTTCTTCTGGTCGTCTATTTCGACGCGGTCGGCTTCGACGTTCACCGGTTTGTCCCGGTCGGCGCGCTCCGCCTGCGCGGCCGCGGATGCCAGGACCAGCAGGGCGGCGCAGACTGCCCGAGCACACCTAGTGCGACTGGCGCGGCTGGGAGCGGGATTTGAGCGACCTTGGATTTTCATAGCGCGCCTGCACTTGGGACAGCAGCCGGACCTGCTGCTTGGCATGGTCGAATTCTAAGCCAACCGAATTGGCGGTGGAATTTCCCTCGATCATCGTCACCGGCTTGTCCGTCTCGGCGAAGTCCCGGTCCGGAATCACGTGCAGGTAACTGGTAAAGATTCCAAGTTCCGGGTTCTCGCCGTAGGCGGAGCGGACGATCTGCACGTTGTCATAGAAATAGACGTCGTCCCCGCCATGCGCGAGCTTCGCCGTCTCGGAGCGCACCGTTGCGGGCGCCCGCTCGTAGTCGTAGTAGATCAGGTACGGAGAGGCAAGTTCGGTGCTGTTGTCGTCCGGATAGTGGAACAGCTTTGTTCCGGTCAGCTCGTAGCGCTTGGTGCCGTCCGGATTCATGCGCGCGGCGTTGAACCCCTCGATGTAGAAATCCGGGTCATGGCGAAGGCTGCCGTCGAGAGGCCGCGCCGGCGGCTGCACTTTGCTGTCCAGCCACCAGGTCAGTCCCGCGAGCAGCAACAGCAGGGCGACCGGCGACCAGCTCACCAACCTGTCGGTCATCTCAGATAGTTCTCCATCCGCGCCTCCAGCGTTCCCTGCGCGCGCATGATGAGCTCGCAGGCCTCGCGCACCGCGCCTCGCCCGCCGGGACGGTCCGTGACATAGTGCGCGTGACTGCGCACGACCTCGACCGCGTCCGGCACCGACAGCGCCAGCCCGCAACGGCGCATGACCGGTAGATCGGGTAGATCGTCTCCCATGTACGCCGCGTCCCGCTCGGCGAGCCGCAACTTGCGCAGCAGGGCGAGAAAGGCGGGCAGCTTGTCGGCGGCCGCCTGCACCACATGCGCGATCCCAAGCTCGGCCGCGCGCGCTTTAACCGCGCCGGACCTGCGCCCGGAGAGAATCGCGGTCGTGACGCCGCTCTCCCGCAACATCTTCAGACCGTGCCCGTCCAGAATATGAAAGGCCTTGAACTGCTCGCCGCGCGCGGAGAAGTAAAGCCTGCCGTCGGTGAGCACGCCGTCGACGTCGAAGAACGCGACGCGCACCCGCCTGGCGCGTTCGAGGATTATTCTGCGCATTGCGGCCGCGGGAGCATCAAATCACTTTGGCCCGCATCAGGTCATGCACGTGTAGCGCGCCGACCAGCGTGCCTGCCGCATCGACGACCAGGAGCTGGCTCACCTTGCGCTCCTCCATGATCCGCGCCGCCTCCACGGCGAGCTGCTCGGCCTGAATGGTGAGCGGGTTGCGGGTCATGACCTCGCGTACCGCCGACGTGCGCAGGTCGCCGACCCGCTCGAGCGCGCGGCGCAGATCCCCATCGGTGAAGATGCCCGTCGCGCGCCCTCCTTCCTCGACGATCGCCGTCATGCCCATGCCTTTTCTCGACATCTCGAGCACCGCCTCGGTGAGCGCGGCCCCGACCGGCACCGCCGGTACCGCGTCGCCGGTGCGCATCACGTCGGAGACGTGGGTGAGCAGCCGCCGTCCCAGGCTGCCGCCGGGGTGCGAGCGTGCGAAGTCCTCGTGTCCGAAACCCCGCGCCTCGAGCAGCGCCACCGCCAGCGCGTCGCCCAGCGCGAGCGCGGCGGTGGTGCTTGCCGTGGGCGCGAGCCCGAGCGGACAAGCCTCTTCCGCCACGCGCGCATCCAGGTGGATGTCGGCTTCGGTGGCGAGCGAGGAGCGCGGGTTACCGGTCACCGCGATCAGCTTCGCGCCCTGCCTCTTCACGATCGGCACGATCACCAGCAATTCCGCGCTCTCGCCGGAATTGGACAGCGCGATCATCACATCCTCCCGGGTGATCATGCCGAGGTCGCCGTGACTCGCCTCGGCGGGATGGACGAAGAACGCCGGCGTACCGGTGCTGGCGAGCGTGGAGGCGATCTTGCGCGCGACATGGCCTGACTTGCCGATGCCGCTTACGACCACCCGCCCGCGGCAATGGAGAATCGTGCGTAGCGCCTCGGTGAAGCTGCGGTCCAGGCGCGCGGCGAGTTCGGAGACCGCGCGCGCCTCGATGGCGAGCACGCGTCGTGCGAGATCGAGCGCCTGTGCGGGAGAAAGCTTGCCGACCGTTTCCATGGCGCCGGAGTATAGCGCAGGCAGTCGGCTGTCCTCCGCGATGCGCGGCGCGGCGAGGTCGGTATGCTACAGTCGAATTTCCTCTCCAGGCCGCAGCCTTCGCTTCCAGCATGCCCGGACCGCTCGAGCTCGTTCTGATTCTGCTGGCGGCCGCTGTCTTGGTCGTTGCGGTCTTCCGTCTGCTCAACCTGCCCGCGCTGCTCGGCTATCTGCTGGTCGGTGTCCTGATCGGGCCGCACTCGCTCGGCCTCGTCAGAGACAGCGCGCAGACGCGCTATTTCGCCGAGTTCGGCATCGTGTTCCTGATGTTCAGCATCGGACTGGAGTTCAGTCTGCCGAAGCTGCTCACCATGCGGCGGATGGTGTTCGGGCTGGGCACGCTGCAGGTGACGATCACGATGGCGCTGGTCGCCGGCGTGGGATGGCTTGGCGGCTTGGACTGGCGTACCGGACTCGTGTTGGGCGGTGTGTTCGCCATGTCCTCCACCGCCATCCTCGCCAAGATGCTGGCGGAGCGCCTCGAGCTCGGGTCGCCGCACGGCCGCCAGATCCTCGGCATCCTGCTGCTGCAGGACCTCGCCGTGGTGCCGTTGCTCATCGTGACGCCCGCGCTGGCGGAAGGCGCGAACGGCACCGGCTTCGCCCTGCTGCTCGCCAGCGCAAAGGCGGCAGTGGTGCTGGTCGTGGTGCTGACGCTCGGCCAGCGCCTGATGCGTCCCTGGTTCACGCTGGTGGCGCGGCAGAAATCTTCCGAGCTCTTCGCGCTGAACGTGCTGCTGATCACGCTCGGGCTCGCATGGCTTACCGACTCGGCCGGTCTGTCGCTGGCGCTGGGCGCGTTTCTCGCCGGCATGCTCATCTCGGAAACCGAGTACCGCTACCAGGTCGAACAGGACATCAAGCCGTTTCGAGACGTGCTGCTCGGCTTGTTCTTTGTAACCGTCGGCATGCTGCTCGACGTGCGGGTACTGGTCGGGCACTGGGCGCTTGTTCCGCTGTTGCTGATCGCGGTGCTGATCGCAAAGACCGCGATCGTCGTCGGTGTGGGCCGGGCGATGGGATCGGAGATCAGCGTGGCCTTGCGCGCCGGGCTGGCCCTTTCCGGCGCGGGCGAATTCGGTCTGGTTCTGCTCGCGCAATCGGGGCACGCCGGGTTGCTCACCGATGCGCAGATGCAAGTCGTGCTCGCCACGCTGATCCTGTCGATGCTGGTGTCTCCCTTCGTGATCGAGCACAGCGAGCGCATGGTGCGCCGGTTCGGCGCCGCGGAGTGGCTGACTCGCGCCATGCAACTGCACAACATCGCCATCCAGACGATGGGCGCGGAGCGGCACGTCATCATCTGCGGCTTCGGCCGCAGCGGCCAGAACCTCGCCCGCTTCCTGCAGCAGGAGGGCGTGAGCTTCATCGCGCTCGACTTCGATCCGCAGCGGGTACGGGAGGCTGCCGCCGCCGGAGAGAGCGTGGTCTTCGGCGACGCCGCGCGGCGCGAGGTGCTGATTGCCGCGGGACTGATGCGCGCCGACGCGCTGGTCGTCTCCTATGCGGATACGCGTTCCGCGCTCAAGATCCTGAACGTGGTGCAGCAGTTGCGCCCGGGGCTGCCGGTGGTGGTGCGCACCGTGGACGACAGCGACATCGATCGCCTGAAAGCGGCCGGTGCAGCGGAAGTCGTCGCGGAAATACTTGAGGGCAGCCTCATGCTCGCCTCGCACGCGCTGATGCTGCTCGGCGTGCCGTTGAACCGGGTGCTGCGCCGCATTCGCCGGACGCGCGAGCAGCGCTACGGGCTGTTTCGCGGTTTCTTTCGCGGGCTGACCGACGAGGTCGGCACGGAAGGCGACCGCGACCAGCCGCGGCTGCACTCGGTGATCCTGCCGCCCGGCGCCGCCGCCCTGGGGAAAACGCTGCGCGAGCTGGACCTGGGGCGTTTCCAGGTCGAGGTCACCGCGCTGCGCAGGCGCAACGTCCGCAGCAACCTGCCCGATATGGAGATGCTGCTTGCCGAAGGGGACGTCATCGTGCTGCGCGGGGCGCAGGAGGAACTGGCGCTCGCGGAGATGTTCCTGCTGCGGGGCTAGCAACGAAAAGCCCGCGCAGGGCGGGCTTTTTCGGGATCGGAAGACGACGCGAGCCTAGAGCAGGCTTGCGCCGCCGCAGTTGGTGCTGATGGTGCCGGTCGTCATCCAGTTATTGGGTGCAGCGGCGTTATAGCAGGTGCCCGAACCCACCGGCGCGACGCCGCCGCCGGAACTTTGACCCGCGTAGACGGAGAAACGGAAACCGCCGCCAGTGGCGGAGCCATCGTCGATCTTGCGATCGACTTCGGCCAGGATGTCCGACGGGATCTGGTTCCCGGTCTTGATGTTGTGGCGGGCGGTCGGGTTGCCGTCGTACACGGCGTCGTAGATGATCTGGATGTAGCGTGAATACGGGTTGGTCGGCGCCGAAGTAGTGGTTTCCGGTGCTGCGGCATAGGTGTAGCTGCCATTGATGAAGCCCGACTTGGATAGGTGTTCCCACGCCGCGATCTGCTCGTCGATCGTCGCGCCGGCAACGCCGTTGGCGGTGATCTGGCCATTGCCGTTGCCGTTCGTACACGCCGGCGTGCAGTTGATGGTCGTGGACGCCAGCGCATAATCGCCCGGAAGCGCCCGGAAACGGTCCTGGAAGCCGAAGAATGCCGCTTTGATCCCGTCCTGCTGCGATATCAGGTTGCGTACCCGTGCGCTGGTAATCAGTTCCTGGCCTTTGAGGATGCCGCCGAGCAGCAATCCGATGATTACCAGCACGATCGCGATTTCGATCAGCGTGAAGCCTTGTTGTTTTCGATGCATGTTTATCTCCGGACGGGCGGATGGCGCACCATTGGCAGCGATTTCCGTGCCAATCGGGCATTACGGCGAAAACTCCTACGAAACAATCGGATGACGGATGGCCTCAGAAAAAACATTCGAGCCGATTCCAGGCCTGCCTGCACCGCACTTCTGCCTTCAACGGGTTGTTCTGAAAACAGAATCGGTCACTTCTGGCGAGCCGAATTCTGCGCCGGGGCAAATTAATGACGTCGTTGTTTCGACAGGGGCGTCGACATTTCGGCAGCTTCGAGTTCCTGCAACCGCCTGGTCAAGAAATAGATCTCGTGCGGGTCGGTGATCGTGCCGCCCGCCAGCAGACCGCCGAGCAGGATCTTTGCCGCGTCCCGCTCTCCCATGTCGGCGAGCAACAGGACGTGCATCTGCCGCGCCCACGAGGGAACCGCGGGATGGTTCGCATGACGGGCGATGGCCTCTGCATATCGCAAGGCAAGCGGCATATCGCCGAGGCGGTGCCGGGCGAGGATCGACGCCTGCGCCAGCCATCGCCAACGGCGTACCGGATCGGTCTGGAATTCCCGATAGACGAAGTCCAGGATCTGGCGCTGCTTGCGCTCATCCGCAACCTCCGAGTACACCTGGGCAGCCATGAGCAGTGGATACTGCCCGGCAGGGTCGAGGTCCAGAATGCGTGCGAGCCAGGCTTCGATGCGATCGTAGTCGAGATCCCGGAACGGAATGCTGACGCCGGGCTGCGTATCGAAGGCCTGAAGGTAGAGATTCAGCAGTTGGGCCATGGCAATCGGCTCGCCCAGCGAGGCCACGCGAAGCGCCGTGGTCGCGGGCGGCGAGGGCAGTGCAACCGCATTCGCGGTCGGACGCGGCGTGAGCGCATGCAGCGCGATCTGGGTGGCGAATGTCGCCGCCAACAGCGCGAACACCGCATGCGGCACGCGGTGCAGAGCTCGTTCGGCCATGAATCAGAAATTGCGGCGATACAGGTCGAACATGGCGGCCGCAAGCAACAGCCCGACATAGATCCCGGTTTGCAACGCCGCCATCGGCAGCGATAGCGGCGGCGCGCCGGAGTCCACCAGCCATGCCGTCTGCGCGAACGCGTCCAGCCTCGGCAGAACAAATGCCAGCAGGTCGGCGAGGCGGGCGGCGGCCTGCGCACCCGGTCCCGTCCCCGCCAGGGTCGAGGTGCTCATGAGCTGAATGGCGGTGATGGAGCGTCCCAACAAGTAGAATGAGAACACGAAAGTCGCGGCAGGCAGCAACTGATTGAAGGTCACCATGCAGAACACGGCGCCGGCTGCCAGCAGCCAGAGCTCCAGCATGAGCGTAACAGCCCAGGCGGCGACTTGCGGCGCGTCGGCGAGCAGGAACAGCGGCGCGGCACACAGCGCGGCGCAGGCCGCGCACAGGACTAGGTATGCGAAGAACTTGCCGAGCACGTAGCTTGCCCGGGGCAAGTCCAGCGACAGGATGATTTCGACCACCTTGTCCTGGAATTCGCGCACCATTCCCTGCAGAACGTAGAGCACGGTGACGAACACGATCGAGGCGCGCAGCGCCGCCGCGAGAAAGCCTACCTGCACGCGCCGGCTTTCGGTAATCGCGAGCTGCTCCACGAAAAAGCTGGCGACCAGCAGCGCTGCCACGAGCACGAGCACGACGACCACGAAACGGTTGCGCCAGGCCTCGAGCAGGGTGTAGCGTGAAATCGAAAGGGTGCGTGCCCAGTCGAGGTGATCTCGGTATGCTACGGGCCGTTCTGTCATTGTCGGCGTATCGTGTGGAAGCGCGCGTGAGGTTGTCACGAAATGGCGGCTGAAAGCAACTCGGCAGGCGTACTGACAAGAGCCATCGCATCGCTGCGCCAGGAGCACTGGCTGTCGCTGATGCTGCTCGCGCTGCACGGCGCCCTCGTCATGGAGCTTGCCGACCCGCTGGCGCAGGCGCTGCTGATCTGCCATTTCGGCCTGTTTCTACTCTGGCAGCCGCTGTGGCGCGGCGAGCAAAAGCTCATTTTCGGGCAGGTAGTGCTCATACTGGTGAGCGGGACGCTGCTGGTCGCGGCCCAGAGCTGGTGGCTGATGGGCCTGTGGCTTTCGATCCTGTTCTCGCTGATCGGGGGCAACGTCCCGGGAATCAAGAATTTCGCCCAGCGCCTCATCTCGCTGCTCGCCGCGGTCTACCTTCTTTCGATTCTGCTGGTGTGGGTCGTTCCGCATCTGTTCGCGGAACAGACCTTTCCCGGCTTCATGCTGCCGCTGGTGCAGTATGGCCTTGCGCTGCCGGTTGTCGTGATCTTTTTCATTCGCACCGGCCGGTCACAGGCCCCCTCGGGCTACTCGGTGGATCTGTTCTACAGCATCCTGATCTTTCTGATGACGGTAGTGCTCGTGCTCGGCGCCTTCGTCATCAAGCAGGCAAGCCACGGCAACTACGTGCTGGCGCTGGCGCAGACGCTGTTCGTGATCGCCGTAATGCTGTTCGCGCTCTCCTGGCTGTGGGATCCGCGCGGGGGCTTCGCCGGCATCGGGCAACTGCTGTCACGTTACTTCCTGAGCGTGGGCATTCCGTTCGAGCGTTGGATGCACAGCCTGGCGGGACTTGCAGACCGGGAACGCGATCCCGACAAGTTCGTGATCATGGCGGCTCACCAGATGGGCGAGCTGCCCTGGCTGTCCGGCGTGCGTTGGCGGGCCGGCGGCACCAGCGGTCAAGTCGGCGACAGCACGCGCCACCTGACCGAGTTCACCTTCGGCGGGCTGACGCTAATTACGTATACCCGCTGGTCGCCGAGCCCGGCGATCGTGCTTCACATCCGCCTGCTTGCGCGGCTGCTCGGCGATTACTACGAAGCGAAGGTGCGCGAGCAAGAACAGCGACGCAACGCCTATCTGCAGGCGATCTACGAGACGGGCTCGCGCCTTACCCACGACGTGAAGAATCTGCTGCAGACGCTGCGCTCGCTGTGCGACGCCGCGCAGTCCAGCGGCGCGGGCGACGCCGAGGCGGTGCGCCTGCTGATGCAGCGCCAGCTTCCCCAGATCACGCAACGCCTGCAGATCACGTTGGACAAGCTGGGAGCCAAGCCGGGGACGGGACTCCAGTCTGCGGATGCGATTTCGTGGTGGAAGGGGCTCAAGCAGCGCTACGCGCACGAGCGGATCGATTTCGAGGAGAGGCGACTTCCCGCATCAGGTGCGCTGCCGGCCGATCTTTTCGAAAGCGTGGCGGAAAACCTGCTGCAGAATGCGCTGGAAAAGCGCAAGCTCCATCCCGGTCTGCGGATTTCCGTCGGCCTCGCCTGGCAGGATGGTTTCGTCCTGACGGTCTTCGACGACGGGGATCCGGTTCCGCCGGCGCTCGCGGATCAGCTGTTCGGGGCGCCGGTGGCGTCGGCTTCCGGGCTGGGGGTTGGACTGTATCAAGTCGCGCGCTTCGCACGCGAGCAGGGATTCGAAGTCAGGATGTCGGAAAACCGGCCCGGCAGAGTGTGCTTCACCCTCGCTGCTGCGTCGCCGACCGCAACTCCCTAAGGCAGCCTGCCCGCGGCCACCATCCTGGAGAACAGGATGCCGGGCGTAATCCACACCACCAGATCGTCGTAGACACCCCCGCTCGCCCCCGCGTTGTCGGTGCGCACGCGCCAGACGAAGCAGGGCGTGGCGGCGTAAGGCGCGGTGCAGGCGGCGGCGGTGGTTGCGCTCGTGTAATCGACTTGCTCGTCGCCGGCCCAGCCGGCTGGAATCACGCGCGGGATGCCGCCTCTGCCGGTCGCGCCGTAGCCATTTTTCCCGAAGGAGATGACGACTGCAGGGATCGATCCCGCATTCGACAGATTGACGACGTTGCCGAGGTTGTCCCGGGTCTGGATCGTGATGTCGCCCACGGAGCTGAGCGTGAAGACACTGATCGGATTGGAATTCGTGAAGGCGGGAGTCACGCTATACCCGTAGAGGTCGTCCCAGGCGTCGCTCGGCGCGATGCCGAGCGTGGTCCAGGGCAGGAAACCGGACCTCTTGCCGCCGGTGCAGGTGGTTCCGGTCCGATCTTCGAGTCCGTTCGTCGACGAGATCGCCGGGCAAGGCAGGTAGCCGTTGGCGAGCGCGAAGCCGATGAGCGCTTCCTTGATCTGGTCGAGCTGCTTGGAGGTCTCCGAAAATTTCCGCTCGTCGACCTGCGCGCTGAGCGGCACGAGCACGCTGCCCAGCAGAAGCGTGACGATCAACAGCACCACCGACATCTCCACCAGCGAAAACCCCGCGCCGGAGCGCCGCCGCGCGCGGACGGTCGGACATTGAACGGTATTCCGGCTCGTCATGCGGCAAGTCTAGCTGCAGGAGGTCAACGACGCGTAGGCGTTTTGGCACTTCGGGCCCGCCAGCGACCTGAGGCACTGCGGACTGACGAAGTCCTTTGCTCCTTTCTTGCAGGAGCAATTGTTGGTGCTGATGTTGTTGACCAGCGTCTGGCACGCGGGAAGCACACCCTTGGTGCCGACCAGGCAGTTGTTCGTTGTGCCGGAGGCGTAGCCGGCGAGGGAAGTGCCGTTGCCCGGGCAGGAATTGGGTGGCGGCGCGGTCTGTGTCCTTGTACAGGTGGGATCGACGGTGGCGTCATACGCAATGCACATCAACGTGTCATTGCCGGCTGCCTTGGAAAACGAGCGGGGGCTCGACATGGAGGGGACGTTCTGCTGAATGGCGGTGAGGTTCACTCCTTCCAGATAATTGGACGGATTGCCCTTGTCGACGCTGGTATATGCGGGATTGGCGTCGTTGTTGCGGCTTTGGCCGCCTTGCTTCAAGCCGGCGAAGATCACCACGCCGGCAAAGCCCGCCACGCC
>DASRFY010000055.1:0-39419 GCA_035651315.1 Burkholderiales bacterium | reverse complement strand
CGGCTGCGTCACGCCCTTGATCGTCAGCTCGCCCTCGAATTGCGTCGGCACGCCATCGTCGAACCGCACCGCATGCCCGGAGAAGCGGACGGTTTTGAATTTCGCCACGTCGAAGAACATTTCCCCGATCAGCGCGGCATCGAGCCGCTTCACGCCGGTGTCCACCGTGTACGGGTCGATTTCCACCGAAACTTCCGCGCTCTTGCGCTCCGCGTCCAGGGTCGCGGTTCCTTTCTGCACGCCCATGCGCCCGCGCACCGACGACACGCCGGTGTGCACGACGGCGAAGTGCACGAACGTGTGGTCGGGATCGATCCGGTAGCGTTCCTCCGCCGACGCACGACCGCATAGCGCCGCAGCCGCGAGGACGCAGGCGATGCCGAGCCGGGCGATCTTCATCCCGAGCTTCTCCATCCGGTGAATGCAGGGGGCGCGCAGGGCACGAAGGCGCGTCGTCGCGGATTGTGGGGAAGCTCTCAACCCGGATAGCGGTCGCGGTTCTGGCGGTCGAACATCCAGCCGGGATATTCGGGCGGCAACTTGCTGACCTCGTTCAGGCTCTGCAGCTCGGTGTCGGACAAGCGCAGCTCGGATGCGGCGAGGTTGTCGGCGAGCTGTTCTTTCGTCTTCGCGCCGACGATCACGGCTGCGACCGCCGGCTGGTGCAGCAGCCACGCCAGCGCGACGCGCGCGACCGAGACCCCGTGCGCCTTCGCGACCGGCCGCATCGCTTCCACGCAGCGGAAGACGCGCGCGCGATCCACCGGCGGGAAGTCGAAAGTCGTGCGCCGGGCGCCCTCCGGTCCTTTTTCGTTCTCGGCGAATTTTCCGGACAGCAGTCCGCCTGCGAGCGGACTCCACACGAGTATCCCCAGTCCCTGATCCAGCGCCACCGGCACGATCTCGCGCTCGAGGTCGCGGCCGGCGAGCGAGTAGTAGGCCTGGATGCTCTCGAAACGATTCCAGCCGCGCTGCTGCGAGATCGCGACCGCCTTCATGATCTGCCAGGCGGCGTGGTTGCTGACCCCGAGGTAGCGCACCTTGCCGGCGCGCACCAGGTCTTCCAGCGCGCGCAGCGTCTCCTCCAGCGGCGTCGCCAGGTCCTGGCCGTGCACCTGGTACAGGTCGATGTGATCCAGTTGCAGCCGGCGCAGGCTCGCATCCACCGAATCCATGACGTGCTTGCGCGACAGGCCGACCTGGTTCGGCCCCGCGCCCATGCGCACCCGGACCTTGGTGGCGATGACGAGCTCGTCTCTCGGCAGCTTGAGATTCTTCAGCGCCTGGCCGAGCAATGCCTCGGAATCCCCCTCCGAATAGACATTGGCGGTGTCGATGAAGTTGACGCCGGCGTCGAACGCCGCCTTGACCTGCGCCTCGACGTCGGCCAGCCCGAGCTGCCCGATCGGCTGCCATCGCCCCTTGCCGCCATAGGTCATCGTCCCGAGGCAGATTTCCGAAACAAAAAGACCGGTATGTCCCAAAAGACGATAACGCATGTCCAAACTCCAATACGGGATTCGAGGGGGATATTGAGGCTTATCCGCGCGCGCGAGCGCGAGAGCGACTGTACCGCGAAGAGCATCCACCCCGCCACCGCGGCCCGCTGGATCGCCGGGCCGGGTGCGCCCAAGACTTTCCCCTTGGGAGCAGGGCAGCCTCGTTGTATGCTGTGCCGAGCGCGCCGCCATACTCCATTCGTAGAGCGCGCAAAAGGGAGGTTCATTCTATGGGTCGGCAGCACGCCCTCGCGGGAAGCGTGGCGGCAGCGGCACTGCTGCTGGCGGGCGCAGGATCCGTGCTCGCTCAGCCGGCGCGATCCGATTTCCGGTTTCTCGAGGCCTCCTGGTGCGCCGCGCCGCACGACGACTACAAGGCCGGTCGATATGTGGTGGAGATCCTGCAGTTTCGGCAGGTCAAGGTCACCGCCAATCCGCAGACGAATGCGCCGACCGAAGTCGCGGCGCAACTGCGTTCGGCGATGGTGGCTACGCAAACCGGCAAACTCGAATTCGTGAGCAGCTGGATCGACCTCGGCTTCAAGACGATCGACGGCCTGCATCTGCAGGATTCCTCGCTCAGCGTGACGCTGTCGATCGCGCCGGAGCGCGATCGTTTGATCTACAAGTACGCGGATTTCAAGTCGTATACCTATACTCGCTGCGGGCCGGCGACCGTCGAATTGTCCGAGAAAACGCTGCTGCCGACCGGGATCGTCATTTCCGCGCCGCCCGCGAAGCAGGCCGCGACCGGGGCGGGCCCGCCCGTCCCGGCGCCGGCGGTGCAGGCACCGCAGCGAGACGTGGACGCGCGCTCCGATCCGGGGCCCCGCGGCTTTCCGGACGCGACGCTGCGACTGAATCGCTCGTACTGCTTTGCGCTGGTCGACGCGCAGGGCGGATTTCTCGGGCTCCTGAACCAGTGCACGAAGGCGGTCAATTACACCTACTGCGTTCTGAATCCGAAAACCCGGCACGGCTCGGTCGTACGGTGTCGGGCCGCACAGGGCGAGCAGATCGGCCAGGGAGGCGGCTCGGTGCAGCCGGGACAGACGGGCTACCTGGGACTTCCGGTCGATGAAAAAGGGCGGGTGGTATGGTTCGCCTGCGAATTCCCCGGCACTCCCGCTCTAACCAGCGCGGATCCGCCGGCCGGACAATGCCGATGAGTCGTTCCGGAGTGTGCGGGCGCGCTACAGGTTGACCGGAACTGCGGCATTGCGCGACCGCGACGCAAGCGGGGCATGCTCAACGAACGAGATCCCGGTATGCATGCCAGGTCGCATGCCCCAGCAGCGGCAGCACGATCACCAGGCCGAACAGGAACGTGACGAATCCGATGGCGGTAAGTACCGCGATCAATGCCGCCCACACGACCATCGCGGCGGGGTTCGTGGCCATGGCCTTGACGCTGGTGAGGATCGCCGTCCTCGTGGTGGTCGCGCGGTCGAAAATCATCGGCGCCGAGATCGCGGAAAGGATGAACGCGGCGAGCGCGAACAGCGCGCCCGTGCTCATGTAGTGAACGAAGAG
This sequence comes from Burkholderiales bacterium, assembly GCA_035651315.1. GTDB lineage: Bacteria > Pseudomonadota > Gammaproteobacteria > Burkholderiales > Eutrophovitaceae > DASRFY01. The sequence continues at coordinate 36,387 of DASRFY010000055.1, read as the reverse complement.
CCGTAAGTTGCTCCAGTCCACGACGGTGCGGTAGAAGTTCTCGTCTAACGAGGGCAAAGCGCCGCCGAAGGCCCCCACGAACAACCAGCTCGAAGCCGTCACCCACGCGATCGCCAGGACTGCGAGCACCAACCCGAGACGCGCCAGCGCCTTGCCGTTTCTCAGCGCGCCTTCGAGCGATGCGTCGAAGGTGGCGGCCTGACCGGCGCCGCGTAGCCGGGATAGCTCGTAGAATCCGGCGCCGAACACCGGCCCCACCAGCAGGAAGCCGGAAACCGCCGCGGCAAGCAGATCGATATGTGAGCTGCACAACAACAAGATCAGCCAGCCGAGCGCAGTCAGAATCAATCCATGCGCGACGCTGGGTCCCGGATTGGCGGTGAAATCCTTCCAGCCGAGCCCGAGCCAGTGCAGCGGCCGCAGGACGTCGACGTGGACCACTTGCGGCAGACCCGGCACTCGAGCGGACGCATCCATCGGCTTATCCATGAGTGTGCTCCTCTTCAACAAGTGAACCCGCGGCGCGTTGGCGAACCGCATCCGCCGCGGCCGGGCGCGCCCGACTCGCCTATTTAGACCGCAGCCGATGCGCCGAGTGCGAGCCTTGCTGCGCGCCGGCGCCGGGAATCGCCGGTCAGCGGGTCGCCGCCGGGGCGTGCCAGCCGCCGAAGGGCGCGATCATGGCGTTCGCTTCCTGGGGACCCCAGGTGCCGGGGCCGTACTCGTGCACCGGTGTGGCGAGTTTCAGTATCGGATCGACGATGCGCCACGCCTCTTCCACGCCGTCCTCGCGCGCGAACAGGCTCGCATCGCCTTTCATGGCGTCGCCGATCAGGCGCTCGTAGGCGCCGGATTCGTCCTCCCGCGTGTTGCACACGTAGAGCTCGATCTGTTCGCCGGCCATCGCCGTGCCCGGCTTCTTCGACAGCGCGCCGACCGCGATGGCCACCTGGCCCGGGCCGAGGCGGAAACGGACATAGTTCTGGTGCGGCGGCAGCGCCTCGCGGAAGACGTTCTGCGGCGGGCGCTTGAATTCCACCATCACCTCGGTGGCGGTGACCGGCAGGCGCTTTCCGGCGCGGATGTAGAACGGCACGCCCTGCCAGCGCCACGAATCCAGATGGACCTGCATCGCCGCGTAGGTCTCGACGCCGGAGTCCCGCGCTACGCCGGCCTCGACGCGGTAGCCGGCGTACTGCCCGCGCACCAGGCTGCGTCCGGTGAGCGCCCGGATGGAGCGGAACACCTTTACCTTCTCGTCCCGCAGCGCCTCGCTGCCGTTGCCTACCGGCGGTTCCATCGCGAGGTTGGCCACGACCTGCAGCAGGTGGTTCTGCACCACGTCGCGAATCGCGCCGACTTCCTCGTAGAAACGGCCGCGACCCTCGACGCCGAATTCCTCGGCCATCGTGATCTGCACGCTCTCGACGTAATTGCGGTTCCAGATCGGTTCCAGGAAGCTGTTGGCGAAGCGGAAGTAGAGCAGGTTCTGCACCGGCTCCTTTCCCAGGTAATGGTCGATGCGGAAGATCGCGCTCTCGTCGAAGACACGGCGCAGGCTGGCGTTGAGAGCCTGCGCCGATGCCAGATCGCGCCCGAACGGCTTCTCCACCACGACCCGCGCGTCCTTGGTGCTGGGAAGGCGCGCGATGCCGGAGACGACGGTGGGGAACATGCTGGGCGGGATCGCGAGGTAATGCAGCGGGCGTTGCGCGCCGCCCAGCGCCGCGCCGAGCCGGTCGAACGTGGCGGTGTCGCGATAATCGCCGTCGACGTAGCGCAGCATGCCGCACAGCCGCGTGCAGGCCGGATCGTCGATGTCGCCATGCGCCTGCAGGCTGTCGCGGACGTGCTGGCGCAGCCGGTCCAGATCCCATCCGCCGAACGCCACGCCGATCACCGGCACGTCGAGCTGCCCGGTGCGCACCATGGCGTGCAGCGCGGGGTAGATCTTCTTGCGGGACAGGTCGCCGGTGGCGCCGAACAGCACCAGCGCGTCGGACACGATCTCGTTCATGATGGCACGCTGTCCGCGATCGGCTGCGGCAGCGGTCGCTCGCGATCGGATGCGGGGGCATCGACGACCTCGACGCGGAAATCGCGGCCTTCCCAGCGCGCCGCGCCGGTCCAGTACAACGTGAAATCGACGCGCGCGCCCCCAGGCAGGCGCGCGGTCGGGAGGTCCGCGACGTGCACGCCGAGGCCGCTGTCGCGCGTGGCCGCATCGGCGATGCGCTGCCATCCGTCGACCCCGTAGTGCACCCGCGCGGGCTCGGGCAGGCACAGGCGCAGGCGTTGTCCCGCACACAGCGTCCGCACCGGAAAGCGCGGCGACCAGATGGCGCGCGTCTTTTCCGGCCGATGACCCTGATACCGCTCCCACACCGCCTGCGGGCGGTCGCAGGGATACCCGAGGCCGCAGCTCGTCGCGAGCTTGATGAATTCGGCGTGCGCCCAGACCAGCGGCATCGCGGAGCCGGTTGGTTTCCCCGGAAATAGAAAGCGATTTGGAATCGGCGCGGCGTCCCACACCTGCTCCGGCATCAGGCCGCAGCGGCCGGTCATGGTGCTCATCGCCTGCAGATAAGGCAGGGGATCGCGCCCGGCGGCGAGCTCGTAGTGCCCGCGCTCGCCGGTGAGCAGCGGCCACGCGCGCCCCTCTCCGACGCCGTTGAACGGGCTGCCGTCGGGCTGCTCGCCGTAGCCGTCGCCAGTGTAGCGGTGCCATGCCGGACCGGACGGCGTGTCCACCTTGAGCAGACGGTCGATCAGCTTGACGGAGTCCACGATGAGCGGATCGAGCGCATTGCGCAAACCGAGACGCACCAGCTGCAGGAAGTCGGTCGCCACCTGCTCGTTCGCCGCGATTCCCGGGTCGCAGGCGCGGTTCTTGATCGGCAGAATGTGATCGAGTTCGCGGCTGCCGGTCGACCCGGGCGGCGGCGCGGTGCGCACGTAATAGGCGTCGATGCCGTGCTCGCGCGCAAGCGCGGTGCCGCGCACGCTGGTCCAGTCCTCGATGCTGGCGTTCCAGTCATCCGCCAGTTCGAGCGCGAAGCCGCGCGCAGGATCATCGAGGAATTTCGCGCCGCAGGCCAGCGCCGAGATGCACACCGCCAGCGTGAAGGCGTTGATGCCCGCGTTCTCCTCCCACCGGTCCTGTTCGGTCGCGGGGCCGTTGCGCGCGATGAAAGCGAGCGCGCGGCGCACCATGGGCACGATCTCGATGCCGTCGAGCGCGCCGCGCTCGGCGAGCGCCGATGCGAGCAGCACCGGGAACGCGGTCTCGTCGAGCTGCTGGCCCTGCCAGTAGGGCTTGCCGCCGAGCCACTGGTTCTGCGACCAGTTGCCCAGGTGGTGCTGGGTGGCGATGAAGTAGCGCACGATGTCGCGTGCCTCCTCGATCGCGCCGAGCGCGAGCAGGCCGCCCGCGCTTTCCGCGAGGTCGCGCGGCCAGACCAGGTGATAGCCGCCGATGTCGTCGCGCGCGTTGCCCCAGGGAACGCTGAGGCTCGCCACCATCGCGCCGGGATAGGTCTTATCCTGGTGCACGCGCAGCACCATCGCCGAGGTCGAAAGCTGCTGGCGCACCGGTTCGGGCAGCGACTGCGGCAGCGACAAGCGCTCATGCCACGCGCGCCACGCGGAAACATAGCGCTGCCAGACGTCCTCGAATGGCTGCGCGAGCGCGGCGAACGCGAGCGTCGCCGCCGACTCGCGGCTGCTGCCGATGCCGAGCGCAAGCGTCGCGTGCGTCGGCAACGCGCCAATGAGGGCGACGTTGCCGGGACCGGCGCGGTCGAACTCCCAGGTGAGCGCGCCATTGCGCGCGAAGTCCTGCCAGCCGTCGCTTGCGCCTGCGTAGCCGGCGCTCGCCGCGCCCCAGGCATCGGTCTGGTCGGGTCGCGCCGCGGCGAGCGCGAGCCCGAACGGTCCCTGCTCGGCCCACAATACCTTGCGGCCGCGGTGCCAGTCGACCTCGGCCAGATTGTCGCGGCCGGTGCCGCCGAGATGGGGCGCGAGCAGCGCATAGGGGCGCAGTTCCGCGTCGCCCCGCAGCGCGACCTCGATCAGCAGCACTTCGCGCTGCGGATCCGGCGCGATACGCAGGTGCAGCTCGAAGCGCGCATGGCTGTGCACGATTTCCAGCGCGGGAATGCCGGGCCGCGGATGCATGCAGCGATAGGCTCCGAGACGCTTCACCTCGACCCAGAAGCCCTTGCCGTCCGCCACGATGAAACCCAGGTCGCGGATCTGCGGGATGTCGACACGCGGGCTGTAGACCTCGTTCACGATGCCGAAACCGGATGTGAACCACAGCCGCGCCGGCCCCAGCGCGCAGCCGACCAGGTCCTTCGCGCTGCTGCTCCAGGTCGGCGCTATGCCGGGATGGCCGAATGCGTGCATGGCAGTGATTTCATCACGGTCGCCACTGTGGCGCGCGAGCGCGGTGTCGTCTGCGCTGCGCTGCGCGCTGCCGGGGGAAGCAAAACGGGCAGCGCTGCGCGTTCGACCCCAGGCCCGGGTTGCGCGTTCCGGGCCGGTTGCGCGAAGCGAATTCCGGCCGCTGCTCGCAATCGGCGCCCGGGCTTGGGCTACCATTGCCGCCTCGGCAATAGCGCAACGCCGCGTCGGGCCTGCGGGTTGACACGGCGCGAGGGCGGGTTCGTTGCTGCCGTTCCATCACGCCGTTGCCTCCAGCGCGATCCGGCGCCGAATCGGACATACATGGTGGCAAGCACACACCCGCGCGGCATCCGACTGGTAAAGCGCATCTATCTTCCCCGCATCGTCGGTCTGGGGCTGGGCGGGCTTTGCGTAGCGGCGGCGCTGGTTCAGCACGGGGCGCCGCGATGGGCCTGGGGGCTGTTGGCGACCAACGCATTCGTGTGGCCGCACGTCGCCTATCACTGGGCCAGGCGCTGCAAGAGTCCGTACCTCGGCGAGCATCGCAATCTGTTGATCGATGCCGCAAGCGGCGGTTTCTGGGTGGTGGCGATGGGCTTCAACCTGCTGCCCAGCGTGCTGATCCTGACCATGCTCAGCATGGACAACGTCGCCGTAGGCGGGATCCGTCAATTCCTCAGGGGACTGATTGCCCATCTCGCCGGCGCTCTGCTGGCCTGGCCGTTGTTCGGGCTGACCTTCGAGCCCGCCTCCAATCTCTTCGTCATCGCCGCCTGCATACCGTTTCTGTTGACCTATCCGCTGCTGATCGGCGTGATCACGTTCCGCCTCGCGTCGCAGTTGACCGAACAGAAACGCGAGCTGGAAGCACTGAGTCAGCGCGACGCGCTGTCGGGGCTGTGCAGTCGAGGATACTGGGAACGGCGACTCGCGGAGGAATTCAGCCGATACCGGCGCCACCGCCGGCCGGTTACGCTGCTGCTCGCCGATCTGGACCATTTCAAGGTCATCAACGATACCCACGGCCATGTGTTCGGCGACGAGGCGATCCGCCATGTCGGCAGGCTGCTGCGCGAGCAGATGCGCCAGGACGACATCATCGGCCGCTACGGAGGCGAGGAATTCGGCGTCATTCTGCCCGAGACCTCGGCCGCGGAGGCGCAGCAGGCCGCGGAGCGAATCCGGCGCGCGCTCGCCGCCGCGCCGATCACGTCCGATCCCGAGGTCAGATTGACCGCGAGCTTCGGTATCGCCTGCCTGTCACATCGGGTGTCGGATCATCATCGGTGGCTCGAGCAGGCGGACCGGGCGCTCTACCAGGCGAAGAACGACGGCCGCAACTGCATTAGAGTGTTCAGCGAAGCCGATGAGGCCGCCGCAACGGCGTCGACCGTCGACCCGCCGAGGTGACGGCGGCCAACCGGGACGCCGCCGGGCTCGGCACCGTATGTTCGTGCGGAGAACGCGCCGCGGCCCGGCGACGCGGAGACTCACGCCTTCGGCGGCATGCGGGTGGCCTGCCAGGACACGAACTGTGCGCCTGCCGCGCGCTTCGCCCACACGCTGTGGAACAGCAGGTCGAGCGTTCTGTCCTCGCCCTTGACCGTCACTTCGAAGGTGCCGCGACCGCTGATGATGGCGATGCAGCCATAGGTGCGGACCTTAACCTCGCCGCGCCGCATGCGGCGGTATTTGACGGTGCCGGAGCGCATCGAGTCGATGAAACTCGCCTTGGTGTCGACCACGGTGCTGGAGTGGATGTACACGAGGTCGTCGCCGAACAGGCGCTCCATGGCGGCGAAATCGTTTGCCATCTGCGCGTTATAGCGCGCCTCCTCGGCGCGCAGCGCTTCTTCGGCAGTGATGGTTCCGCTGCAGTCCTCGGTGCGAGCGGCGCCGGCGGGCACCATCCGGATCTTGGTGAAGTCGAACAGGGCGCGGATCGATAGGATGGACATCTGGGCCTCCTCCCACAGGAATTTATTTCACGGGACTTCGCAGTCGCGGCGAAGCCGGGGCACTATGCCGCCGGCGCTGCCGGCGCGTCAAACAGGGCGCATCGCGGATTCAGATCTCGACCGTGCACGCCGGGTCGAAGCGCGGGTTTTCGTAGCTTACCGTGACCGGCGCGCCGCTCGGGCGTGTCTCCAGCCAGTTCGAGGTCCGGTACCCCATCGGGTTGGCGACGATGCGCGTGCCGGCGACCCGGTAGTCGAAGCCGTCGTGGGTATGGCCGTGGAACCACAGCTCCGATTTTCCCAGCAGCCGGGTCAGATCCGACACGAACGCGGCGCTGGTCAGGTTCTGCGCCCAACGCGGGTGAACGCTGCCGGGATGCGGCGCGTGATGCGTGACGACGACCGTCGTTCCCGAAAACGGTCTTGCCAGCCGTTGTTCCAGGAATGCAACCGCCTCGCGATGAAACACCACGGTCTGCTCCGGCGTGAGCAGCCCCGCCTGGGCGTAGCGGATGGCGCGGAAATCCACCACGTACTTGAGCGACTCGGCGATGGCCGGGCGCATGTTCTCGCGCCCGAACAGTTCGAAGTCCGTCCACAGCGTGGTTCCCAGGAACCGCACGCCTCCGAGCACCAGTTCGTCGTTGTCCAGCAGCTGGACGTTGGGACTGCCCGCGGCGCGGGCTCGCAGCGCGCGCGCGACTTCGGGCAGGTCGGCGTCGTAATACTCGTGGTTGCCCGGCACGTAGAGCACGGCCCTGTCCGGGAACACCCGCTCCGCCCAGTCGAAGGCCCGCGTTCCGTTATCGATATCTCCCGCGAGCACGACGACGTCGGCGTCCGTTGGCGGCGGATCGAACGGCGGGTGCCGCGCGGAGTATTCCAGGTGCAGGTCGGACAGGAGCAGGATTTTCACTGAATAGTCGAACCGGCAGGAAGCTATTTGTTTTCCAGGCGCCGCCGTTGATCCGCTTCGGTGTTGCGATGGCTGATGAGGCTGGCGCGAAGCTCGTCGAGCTTGCGGTGAAGCTGCTGGATGGCGAACTCGGCCTTGATGTTGATCTGATAATCCTGGTCGGCCTGGAGCCGGTCTTTGGACGCCTGCCGGTTCTGGCTCATCATGATGACCGGCGCCTGGAGAGCGGCTAGACAGGACAGGATGAGATTCAGAAAGATGAAAGGGTAAGGATCGGGGGGGCGGACCAGAACGTACGCGGTGTTGACTCCCATCCAGATCAGCAGGAACACGCCGAAGGAGATGATGAAGGTCCAGGAGCCGCCGAAATGCGCGACCAGATCGGCGATTTTTTCGCCGAGGGTCATGTGCTCGTCGACGATGTCGTTGACGTTCTTGATCTGCAGGCGGGAAAGCAGTTCGTCCGCGCTGCGCAACCGGTGGATGATGACGCCCATGAACTGGCGGGCCGCATCGGGGTGGTTGCTCGTCAGGACGGCGATGACGTTCAGCGGAATGCAGATCAGGCTGGTGTCGGTCGTGGCGCGCGCGGAGGCGGTCCTGGGCTGGCTGTCGAACACGGCGAGTTCGCCGAAGAACGAGCCCGCCTCCAGGGTGGCGAGAATGATTTCCTCCCCTCTGGCGGGCAGGACGATGTCGACCACGCCGTGCTCGACGATGTAGAGGTATTCCGGCGCGTCGCCGTGACTGAAGATGGTTTCCCCGCCGCGGTACAGAAGCCGCACGGCGGCACGGCGCAGCGGCTCGAGTTGGGTGGACGGTAGATTGCTGAACAGCGGCACATTTTCGAGCTGGAATGTTTCGGCCATGGCCATGCCTCCTTGGAACCGAAAGTGCGGGAACGTTCGCACGTGCGATCTTTCGTCGTGCAGCTCAGGATTCTAGAAGTGGCCGGTATGACCCACAAGACGGCGCGCCGGACGGCGTGATTCTTGCTGGTATAGTGGATCGCAACAGGACGGGACCCCGGTCCCGATGTCGATTCCGAAAACATGGTCCGCAAACTATCTTACCGGCGACGTCCATCCCGGCGCATCGCGCTGCTGTCCGGGTGGTGGAACAACGTGCGCTTCTACTGGCTCACGAGAAACAAGGGGCCGTGGATTTTCGTTCTCGCGTTCGGCCTGGTCGTCGCGACGTTCGGGTATCTGGTGGTTGCGCTCTTTTCGAACGACGCGCAGAGGCGGGAGCTGACCTGCCTCGCCTTGAACGTGTATTACGAAGCCCGCGGCGAGCCCCTGGCGGGACAGTATGCGGTGGCGGAGGTGACGATGAACCGCGTGGCCTCGGGGCGCTACCCGCCGACGGTGTGCGAAGTCGTATACCAGAAGAAATGGGATCCGCTGCGCAAGCGCTACGTCGGAGCGTTTTCCTGGACCGAGTTCGACGTCAAACCGCATCCGGAAGGCGAGGAATGGAAACGGGCCTGGGCGGTGGCGAAGGCGGTCTACTTTCGGCAGCAATCCCCGAATCTGAACGGCGCCACGCTGTATCACGCGACGTACATCAAACCGAGCTGGTCGCGGGGAAAGCGACCCGTCGCCCGCATCGGCACCCACCTCTTCTATAACTAACGAGCGGCGGTCGTCCGGGTGCTAGGCCGGCCCGGCGTCGTCTCCGAGCGTGAAGAAGAAGGTAGCCCCTTCTCCCGGCTTGCCGCTGGCCCAGATCTGCCCGCCGTGCTTGCGAATGATCCGCTGCACCGTTGCCAGGCCCACGCCGGTGCCCGGGAATTCATTCTCCGAATGCAGCCGCTGGAACACGCCGAACAGCTTCGCGGCGCCCGACATGTCGAACCCCGCGCCGTTATCCTGTATGTAATACACGCGTTGCGCGCCGGGTTGGCTCCGAACGCCCAGTTCCACCCGCGGCGCCTCGCGATTGCTCGAGAATTTCCAGGCGTTCCCCAGCAGGTTGTGCAATGCGATCCGCAGCAGCGTCGGATCGCCCGTGACCGGCAGAGATGCCGGTGCGACGAACTCGACGTCGCGCTTCGCGGCCGCCTTGCATTCCTCGGCCACTTCGCGCGCCAGCCGGGCGAGGTCCAACGACCCGCGGCGAACCGGCAACTGCGTCGTGAGCGAGAGCTGCAGCAGCGCATTGATCATCTCCGCCATCCGCGCCGTCGCGCGGGTGATGCGTTGCAGGCCGTCGCGAACCTTCTCGTCGAGCTTCGCGCCGTGGTCCTCGAGCAGGATGTCGGTAAACGCGTTCACGTGGCGCAGCGGCGCGCGAAGGTCGTGCGAGACGGCGTAGGTGAAGGCTTCGAGCTCCGCCGTGCGTTCACGGACCCGCGCCTCGAGCTCGTTGTAGACACGCACGTTTTCCATCGCGACCGCGGTGGTGTCCGCCAGCGCCTGCAGCAGCCTCACTTCCCACGGCGCCGGCTGGCGCCGCCGTGCCCAGTAGTTGCCGATCGCGCCGATCGGCTCCATTGCCCGGATGGGCACCATCGCCACGCTTCGCACGAACGTCGGCTCGTACGCGGAGACGGGGATTCGCGGATCGGAGTAGATGTCCTCGACGACGGCGGGCTGCCGGTGCGTCATCGCCCATCCGCTGATGCAGGTGTGCATCGGGAACTTCTGTCCCTTCCAGAGCGGGCCGATCGCGTCTTCGTCCGCGTAATGGCAGAAGTCTCCGTCCCGAAGGACGAAGGTGGCGCCGTCCGCGCCGGTCAGTTCGCGCGCGGCGCGGCGCACGATCTCCATGATCGTCGGCAGATCCCGCGCCAGCGACAACTGTCGCACCACGCTCACCAGCCGCTCGTAGCCGGCGAGCAGCCGCGCGTCGTCCGCGTCCGCCCGGCCGCGGTCCTGCAGGGCGCGTTCCACGGCGGGACCGAGCTGCGCGAGATCCGACTTCGAGAGGAAGTCGTTGACCCCCAGCGCCTTGAGACCCTGGACGTCGCGGCCGGGGTCGTCGAAGCCCGAAACATATATGAACGGAATACGCGGGCGGCGCTCCCGCGCGAGGTGAAACGCCTTCAACCCCTCGCATCCTGCGATGCTGTTGTCGGACAGGACGATGTCGAGCTGCGGCGAGGCGAGGTGATCCAGATACTGCTCTTTCGTCTGCGCATGCGTCAGCACCAGATCGGGAAAATGCCGCGCCAGCGCCCGCTCGATCAGCACGACATCGGTCGGTTCGTCTTCCAGGATGAGCACTTGCAGGGGTGAGGGCATCGGGCTCCTCCTTCCGGGCTTCGTTCCGGGGAACGATCGGGCGGTATGTGCGCCGCGAAAGACAATAGGCCTATTTTGACCGTAATGTCCACCCTGCCGGGTGGCGAGCGCCGTCCGCGGCGGCCGGGTCGTGGCACAATCGCGGCCGGCAGGACATTGCCAAATGAGGCGGTCGCGCGCCGCCGAAGAACGGGCGGCGTCGCGAAATAGGAGCATCGAGCGTTGCACCCCGGGACGTTGCACGGCGAGGCGGAGTCGGCGTATGCCTGGACGCGACTTGTCGCGGCACTGCTGTTGTCCACCATCGGCGGGGTGGGCATGTGGTCGGTGGTGGTCGCGTTGCCGGCGGTGCAGGCGGAGTTCGGCGTGGCGCGCGCGGATGCATCGCTGCCGTATACGCTGACGATGATCTGTTTCGGCCTGGGCGGCATCCTGATGGGCCGGCTCTCGGATCGCTTCGGGATCGTCGTCCCGGTTGTCGCCGGCGCCATCGCGCTGGCGCTCGGCTACGCCGCAGCCGCCTCCGCGGGGAGTCTCTGGCAGTACGGCCTGGCGCAGGGCCTGCTGATCGGCGTCGGCAGCTCGGCTACGTTCGGGCCGCTTCTCGCCGACACCTCGATGTGGTTCAGCCGTCGCCGCGGCATCGCGGTGGGGATCTTCGCGAGCGGAAACTATCTCGCGGGCACGGTGTGGCCGCCGGTCGTGCAACACTTCATTGCGGGCGCGGGCTGGCGCCAGACGTACGTCGGCATCGCGGCGTTTTGCGTCGCGAGCATGCTGCCGCTCGCGCTCGTGCTGAGGAGACGGCCGCCGAGCGCCGAGCCGGCGCCGGCGCACAGGCGCGCGGCATCGATTTCCCCGCGTCCGCTCGGGTTGTCGCCCGGCGCGCTGCAGGCGCTGCTCGTGATCGCGGGCGTCGGCTGCTGCGTGGCGATGTCGATGCCGCAGGTGCACCTGGTCGCCTACTGCGCGGATCTCGGCTACGGTCCCGCGCGCGGCGCCGAAATGCTGTCGCTGATGCTGGGTTTCGGTATCGCGAGCCGGCTCACGTTCGGCGCGGTTTCGGACCGCATCGGGGGATTGCGCACGCTGCTGCTCGGCTCCGGCCTGCAGGGCGTGGCGCTGCTGCTGTTCCTGCCCTTCGACGGGCTCGTATCGCTGTACGTGATCTCGGCATTGTTCGGGCTGTTCCAGGGCGGCATCGTGCCGTCGTACGCGATCATCATCCGCGAGTACTTCTCGCCGCGGGAGGCGGGCGCGCGGGTCGGCACCGTGATCATGGCCACGCTGTTCGGCATGGCGCTCGGCGGTTGGATGTCGGGGGCGATCTTCGATCTGACCGGCTCCTACAAGGCCGCGTTCGTCAACGGCGTGCTATGGAATCTCGTGAACCTCGCGATCGCCGGTTCGCTGTTGCGGCGGCAGATCGTCGGTACGCGCTTGGTCCGTCCGGCCTAGCCGGGCAGGGGAGCCGCGGACGCGCGATGCGCGGCGATACAAAAACTCCCGCGCCCCCTTGGCAAACGCGTTCCAGACCCCTAAGGTATGCGTGTCGAATTCGCTTGAAGTCCGCCAAGGCATCGTATCCGGTGCCGGCTTTCTCTCAGGGGGATCCGATGCCGCGTACACTCTCGTACGCGGCGACGCTAGACCTGGAGCACGAAATGCCGACTGGTACCGTTAAATTCTTCAACACCACCAAGGGGTTTGGATTCATCACGCCGGACGACGGCTCGAAAGACGTGTTCGTGCATATCTCGGCCGTGGAGCGTGCCGGTCTCGGCACTCTCAAGGAGAAGCAGAAAGTCTCCTACGAGCTGGAGAAGGGACGCGACGGCAAGACCTCCGCGACCAACCTGAAAGCCATCTAAGCCCCGCCCGGGGTACCAGTCGCACACCGCAATGTTCCCGTAGCGGCTTTCCAGGCCGCCTGCGGCGCGAGGCGTTCTTCTCCGGGCGGAAATTTTTCCGTCGGGCCGGGAGAAGGCGCTCGACCCAGCTTGCCCAACAACACGAGGAGGAGGTCCATCATGAGGTACAGAACTGCGATCGCAATTGCGGCAGGAGCAGTGGGGCTTGCGCTTGCCTTCGGAGTCGGCGTCGCCGTCGGCGAGAACGCTCCGACCGGGAACAAGGGCATGAAGGTCAGCCCGCCCACCGCCCTCGATCTCGGACCGGAAATCGACGGCGTGCAGGGCCGGCAGTTGCGGCTGCGAGTCGTGACGCTCGAGCCCGGCGGCGTGGTCGGAATTCACAGCCACAAGGGCCGGCCGGGCGTGGCCTACGTGCTGCAGGGAACACTGACCGAGCACCGGGAGGGCGCCGGCGTTCAGGAACATCACGAGGGCGAGAGCTGGACCGAAGGCAAGGACACCACGCACTGGGCGGAGAACAAGGGCGACAAGCCGGTGATGGTCCTCGCCGTCGACGTCTTCAAGCCGTGAGAAGCAGTGATTTGTGACCCGCGATTCGTGATGGGAGGCGCGATTACCGGGATCCCAGGAACGGTAACCGGGATGAGCGCTGACTGCTGAACCGGGATCACGAGCGGACGAAGCCCGGGCAACCGGGCTTTTTCAATGCGGGCGCCATGACGATGACGGCCTGGCCTAACCGCGCGGCATCTCGAGAAAGTCGTTGCCCACCGGGGGATGTGGCTGCGCGTTGACCTGCGTCAAGGCTTTCCGGTCATGGCGCGTGCAACGTTTCATCGGCGCCTTTTCCGAGCTTGGCCCGGGAGATTCTCATGAGTCGAGAAGAGCGAGTTCTGGTCTGGGACCCGTTGGTTCGCGTTTTCCACTGGCTGCTGGTTGCGGCTTTTTTCGCCGCCTATCTGATCGAGCCGGAGGAGAGCGAGCTTCACTTCCTGGCCGGTTATGCGGTGCTGGCGCTGATACTGGTGCGGATCGTGTGGGGTTTCGTCGGCAGCGCGCACGCAAGGTTTTCCGATTTCACCTATTCGCCCGGGGCGATACTCGCATACCTCGGCAATGCGATCCGGATGCGCGCGCAGCGCTACCTCGGGCACAGCCCCGGGGGCGGGGCGATGGTGATCGTTTTGCTGCTCATGCTCCTGGCGACGACGGCGAGCGGCCTGATGGTCTATGGCGCCGACCAGCACGCGGGCCCGCTGGCGCAGTGGATGTCGGCTGTGTCAGAAGAAGGCGAACACCTGCTCGAGGAAGTCCACGAGCTGCTGGCCAACGTCACCCTCGGCCTCGTGATCCTGCATATCCTGGGTGTTCTCCTGGCCAGCTACTCGCATCACGAGAACCTCGTGAAAGCGATGTTCACGGGGTACAAGCGGCGCCAGTAAACCGCGCATCGCCGCAGCGGCGGGTCCGCCGAACGTTTCCGCCGCGCGGGATGGTTTCCCGACCCGCGGTTTCCGGTTTGCGCTAGTGCAGACTCGGCTTCTTGAGGAAATCGCTGCGGTCGGCGGAGCGTAGCTGCACGCGCAGCAGCTCGCCTTCGCGGGCGAGCGTGAGCGGAATTTCGGTGCCCGCGGGACCCAGGCGCCACACCTTGCGGAACAGATCCGCGAGCTTGGTCACGCGTTCGCCGGCCACTTCGAGCACGAGATCGCCTTGCCGCACGCCGGCGAGTTCTGCCGGCCCGCCGTCGGCGAGTCCGGCGACCGTGAGTTGGCCGTTCGCTTCCGTCGTGTACATGCCGAGCCAGGGGCGCGGCGTGCGATTCGCCCGGCCCATCGCAAGCATGTCGTCGAATATCGGCTCCAGCGGGTCGATCGGCACCACCATGTTGCCTTGAATCGTCTGCCCCTGGACGGTTTCCTCGACCAGAAGGGAACCGATGCCGAGCAGCCGTCCGTCGCCGCCGACGAGCGCCGCGCCGCCCCATTGCGGGTGCGCCGGCGCGGTGAACACCGCCTCGTCGAGCACGTACTCCCAGTAACCCGCGAATTCGCGCTTGGCGATGACTTTCGCTTTCAGCGCATGCGCCCGCCCGCCGTGGCCGATCATGATCACGTCGTCGCCGACCGCGCACGACGCGGCCGAGCCGCGTTCGAGGACCGGAACGTCGAGCCGGCCGAGGGGCTGGACCAGTCCGAAACCGCTCGCCTGGTCGTAAGCCAGCGGATACGCCGGGACGGCCGTGCCGCTGTTGGTGGTCAGCCAGATCGTCTGCGCCTCCGCGATCAGGTACCCGATCGTCAGAACGAGTCCGTCGGTGCGGATCGCCACGCCGTTGCCGACCCGCTCGGTGCCGAGGATCGAGGCGGTGAACGCATCCTCCGGGATCTCCGCACGCAGCATGACTACGGCGTCGAGCACCGCGTCGAGGTCGAAACGCACGTCCGCCGGGTTCGGCTGCACGTTCTCGGGGAAGGACCAGTTGCTCGATTCGGCCATAACGGAGTCGGGAAACGGGGGCCGCGTCGGCTGCCCGAAGCGGCGTCAGGCAAATAATGTTACGCGATTCCCGCGCGGTGCTCCGCAATTCGAACGCGGGCTCGGGCGTGCTGTCGTTTCGCGACGACAGCGCGTCGAGCGCGAATGCGAAACTCGGAATGGATTTTCCAATCTCATGTTGCGGGAGTTTTCGAGCCGGGCTTGCACGCGAAACGTGCCGGTGGAGGAAGCTGCGGCGCCGGCGGGTTGCGTCGCGCGACGGAAACTCCCGGAAAACCGGTAGAGAGATTCACAGGAGGATGAAACGATGAACAAGTCGATGTTGATCGGCGCGGTGCTCGGCGGCGCGGGCGCGCTTTCGGTCGGTGCCGTGGGGAGCTATCTCGCTTTCAACCGGGCGCCGCACTATGCGGAGGTGCTGAGCGTGGAACCGGTCAAGCAAACTTCCAGCACGCCGGAAAAGGAATGTCATGACGTGCAGGTCATGCATCGCAAGCCGGCAAAGGACGAGAACCGGATTGCCGGCACCGTGATCGGCGGCGTCCTCGGCGCCGTGGTCGGGCACCAGGTCGGGCAGGGACGCGGAAATGCGCTCGCGACCGTGGCGGGCGCGGCCGCCGGCGGCTACGCGGGCAACCGGGTTCAGAAGCAGATGCAGGACAAGGACACCTACTCCACCACCGAGCAGCGCTGCACCACCACAAACCGGGTCAGTGAAAAAGTGGTCGGATACGACGTGAAGTACCGGCTGAACGGGCAGGTCTCCACCGTGCGCATGGATCACGATCCGGGCGCGCGCATTCCGGTCCGGGACGGCAAGCTGCTCGTGACGCAGACTGAGGCCGGCGCGCGCGTGAACTAGTCCTGCCCGAACGGAATGCCCGGGCCGGCCGCGCCGGGTTCTTGTTTCTTATCCCGGCAGGATCCGGAGACGAACACTGCCGGGCATTGCGGGGCTGCAGCCATTCAAGCTGCCGCTGTAGCCCGGACGAGGTCCTACGAGCGGCCGAAGGCTCGACTCGCGTCTACCGCCTTGGTGGCAACCGCGACGGCGGTTTTTCCGGATTCGGTAACGGAGCCGACGACGACATGGTCGGCGGGACGGGTCACCACCGCGCCGGCCAGCTTCACCGTTGGAACGCTCGCGCGCCCATAGACGTAGGTGACGTGGTCGATCTGGGTGAGCTTCACGCCCGTCTCGGCGAAAGCGGCGGTGGCGGCGATTGCAAGACCGGCGCCAAGAACCAGTTTGACAGCCTTCATGCTTGACTCCTTTTCCAGTTTCCGAATTCACACTGCGCTGCGCCTAGGGTGACGCCGGCGAATTGCCTTGGACTTTCCGGCCGGACCCGCGGACCGGGCAGGAAAGTCCGCCTGCCTCCGGTCCGCGATATGCAGGATAGGAGTCGGCGGTCCCGGTGAATTGCAGTTCCTTGCTTTGTTTTTGTCGATTCCTGCGCCTGCGCCTGGCTGCGTGAAATAGACGAATCGCACCGGCGCGCACAGCCGAGCGAGGCGCTCGCGGACCTCGCTCATCACTTGCTCGTCCATGAAACGCTGCATGGAAATCCTCCTGCGCTTCGCCGTGCCGGCGGATGCCGCTCGATGCGTCGACCGACAAGCGTGCACCGGGAGACGGGAAAATTTCTTGACGGAGGTCAATCCCGACCCCGTGCGCGAGCGGGCAGCGCCCGGGCGCGGCCCAATGGCGTCGTCTCCATTCTGGCAACATGACCAGATGGCCATGAGACGGTTATTCTGCAACCCTGAGCCGCCGCGTCCTCCGGCGGCGCCGGTTCGCGTTCCTCGTTGACGGGCCTTGCCGGCGTGTTTCTGGCCATCGACCTGGGCACTTCGTCGGTTAAGGTGATGCTGGCGGACGCGGAAGGGAACGCCGCCGCCGTCGCCAGCGAGGGTTACGCCGTCGATTCGCCGCGGGAGGGATGGGGCGAGACGCATCCCGACGCTTGGTGGGCGGCGATCGTCAAGGCGGCGAACGCGCTGGATGCGCGGCTGCGCAAGGCGGTCCGCGCGGCGGGATTTACCGGGCAGATGCACGGCGTGGTGCTGTGCGATGCCGACGCACGCGCATTGCGGCCGGCGATTCTCTGGCTCGACACGCGTGGCAAGGCGTATCTGCCGCGCTTTCCCGTCGACGCGGCGAGCCGCTGCGGCAACCGTCCGAGCGCAGGCATGGCGGCAAGCAGCCTGCTGTGGCTGAAAGAGCACGATCCCCGCTGCTACGCGCGCGCAGTCTGGGCGCTGCAGCCGAAGGACTGGCTGCGTCTCAGGATGGGAGGGACGCCCGCGACCGATCCCTCGGATGCGACCGGCACGCTGCTAGCGGGGGCGGAAGGCGAATGGGACCGGGAGCTGATCGCCGCGCTGCACCTGCGCACGGACTGGTTGGCACCGGTCGTGCGCAGCGACGCCATCGCAGGGGAGCTCGGCGCGGATGCGGCCGTGGCCCTGGGGCTGCCGCGCGGCATCCCGCTCGCGGTGGGCGCGGCGGATACCGCAGCCACCGCGTTGGGCAGCGGGCTGCTGCACGAAGGCGACGCACAGCTCACCACCGGCACCGGCGGCCAGATCGTGATGATGCGCGCTGCATTCCCGGGCTATCACCAGCAGTTGAATGCATTCCGCAGCGCCCATCCGGAGGGCTTCGCCCGCTGGTACCAGATGGCGGCGATGTTGAACGTCGGCTCCGCGCTCGAGTGGGCGCGCGCGGTGCTGGGCTTCACCTGGCAAGAGGCGTACCGGGAGGCGGCATCGGTGCGCGCCGATCGGCTCGTCTTCCTGCCGTATCTCGCCGGCGAGCGCACGCCGCTGATGGATGCGAATGCGCGCGGCGCGTGGATCGGTCTCGCCGCGCGGGACGGCGCCGGCTTGATGATGCGCGCCGCATTCGAGGGCGTGGCGTTTTCGCTGCGCGCCGGGCTGGATGCGCTGGAACGCGCCGGGAAAGAGGTGACGGCGCTACGCCTCGCGGGAGGCGGCTCGGCGCAGCCCTGGTGGCGCCAGTTGCTCGCCGACGTGCTGCGCAGGCCCTTGCATGCGGTCGAGACGGCCGACGCCTCCGCGCGGGGCGCGGCGCTGCTCGCAGGGCTCGCGACCGGTCACTGGAATGCCGGCGATCTCGAGCGGCTCGCGCCGCGCGCCGATCAAGTGACGAAGCCGGCCGCCTCGCCGGAGCTGGAGGCGCGCTACGACCGTTACGCGGCGCTCTATCCGCGGCTGAAGGACTGGTTCATCTAGCTGGCATTGACGGTGATCGCGCCGGTCATGATCGCCACCGCGTCGGGCATGTCGATGTCGCGCCTGTTGACTAGCGCGGCACGCCGGCCCAGTCGCTGGATGTGGATGCGATCCGCGACCTCGAAGACGTGCGGCATGTTGTGGCTGATCAGGATGACCGGCAGTCCGCGGTCGCGCACCCGGCGGATCAGGTCCAGCACCATGTTGGATTCCTTCACGCCGAGCGCGGCGGTCGGCTCGTCCATGATCACGACGTGCCGCGCGAAGGCGGCGCTGCGCGCCACCGCCACGCCCTGCCGCTGGCCGCCGGACAGCGTTTCCACCGCCTGCTTCATCGAGCGGATGCCGATCTTCAGCTCCTGCATGTAGCCGGCCGCTTCGGAGAGCATCCTTTTCTTGTCCAGCATGCCGAGCAGCGAACCCAGGACGCCGGGCCGGCGGACCTCGCGCCCGAGGAACAGGTTCTCCGCGATCGTCATCGCGGGGGCGACCGCGAGGTCCTGGTACACGGTTTCGATGCCCTGCCGCCGCGCGTCGATCGGGCTGTGGAATTTCACCGCCCTGCCGTCGAGCAGGATCTCGCCTTCGTCGGGGACGAGCGCGCCGGAGAGCGCCTTGATGAGCGTGGACTTGCCGGCGCCGTTGTCGCCGATCACCGCGAGGATCTCGCCGGGCAGCAGCTCGAAGTCCGCCCCGTCCAGCGCGGTCACGTGGCCGTAGCGCTTCACGAGCCCCTTGGCTTGCAGGACGGCGATCGGCGTCGCCATGTCAGGCCTTGCGACGCGAGAGCTGGTCGGTGGTCACCGCCAGGATCACCAGGATGCCGGTGATCAGGATCTGGTACACCGAGGGCACGCCCATCAGGGTGAGCCCGTTGCGGAACACGCCGACGATGAGCGCGCCGACCAGCGTGTTCAGGATCATGCCGCGTCCGCCGAACAGGCTGGTGCCGCCGAGAACCACGGCGGTGATGCTGTCCAGGTTGTCGGTCTGCCCGGCCTGCGGATCGCCCACGCCGGTGCGCGCCACCAGCAGCAAGGCCGCCAGTCCGTAGAACAGGCTCGCCAGGGTGTACACGACGACGAGCAGCGCGCGGGTCGGGATTCCCATCAGGCGGGTGGCTTCCGGGCTGTTGCCCAGCGCGTAGACGTGGCGGCCGAACGCGGTCTCGCGCAGGACGAACCAGGTGGCGAGATACATCGCGAGCATGAGCACGGTGCCGTAGGTCACCGCGGTCTGCCCGAGGCGGAACGTGTTGCCGAGGTAGACCAGCGCATCAGGCAGGTTGGTGACGGTCTGCGACTGCGAGTAGATCTGGGTGATGGCGAAAGCGATGTTGAGCGTGCCCAGGGTGACGATGAAAGGCGGCAGCCGCACCAGCGTGATCAGCGCGCCGTTCAGGAAGCCGAAGGCCGCGCACACGACGAAACCGCAGGCGATCGACAGATACGGATCGAGCCCGAGGTCGACCGCGAACTTGGTCATCACGATCGATCCGAGCGCCATCACCATCCCGCACGACAGGTCGATCCCCGCGGTGAGGATGATCAGCGTCTGGCCGATCGCCACCACGCCGACCACCATCACCTGCTGCAGGATGAGCGAAAAATTCTGGCCGGTGAGGAAGCGGTCCGTCTGGAAGGCGAAGAACGCGCAGGCGAGCAGCAGCGCGATGATGGGGCCGAATGCGGCGATCGGCGGCACGCGCCCCAGCGCGCCTCGCACGCCGGCGCGAACGCCCGTGACTGCCTCAGCCGAGGTCGAAACCATCGCCGCATCCGGGCGGGCCCGCAGCGTTCCCGGGCCCGCGAAACGTAGCCGATCGGCCGCCGCTCAACCCCAGCAGGCGCCGAGGCCGAACCTGGTGTCCTTGCTCGGCACGCCGGGCTGCGGCTTGTCGGTGATGAGGGTGACGCCGGTATCGGTATACCCCGAGACCTTCTTGCCGGTCCTGGCGTAGGCCACACCCGCCTCGACGCCGAGCGCGGCCATCTTCAGCGGATACTGCTGCGAGGTCGCCGCGATGACGCCGGCCTTGATGTTCCTCACTCCCGTGCAGCCGCCGTCGACCGAGACGATCAGCACCTTCTTTTCCTTGCCCGCTGCCTTGAGCGCCTGGTATGCGCCGGCGGCGGCGGGTTCGTTGATCGTGTAGACCACGTTGATGTCGGGCGCCTTCTGCAGGCAGTTCTCCATCGCGGTCTGCCCCTTGGCCTGGTCGCCCTGCGTGTCCTGGCTGCAGACGATGCTCGGATCGCCTTCCTTGATGCCGTAGCCTTCCAGGAAGCCGTCGTGGCGCAGCTTGCCCACCGTGATGCCCGGCGCGAGGTCGAGCGTGGCGATCCTGGCGGGCTTGCCCGCCATCGCCGCTTTCGCGTACTTGCCGATCAGCACGCCGGCCTTGAAGTTATCGGTGGCGAACAGCGCGTCGGTCGCCTCCTGCGGATCGGTCGGCGTGTCCAGCGCGATCACCAGCACGCCTGCGGCGCGCGCCTTCTTGATCGCCGGGACGATCGCCTTGGTGTCACTCGGCGTGATCAGGATCGCCTTGGCGCCGGCGGTGACCATGTTCTCGATGGCGGTCATCTGGCTCGCGTTGTCGCCGTCGAACTTGCCGGCCGCCGACATCAGCTTCGCGCCCTTCGCCTTCGCTGCCTGCTGCGCGCCTTCCTTCATCTTCACGAAGAACGGATTGGTCTCCGTCTTGGTGATCAGGCCGACGATCGGCTGGTCGGCGTAGGCCATGGTCGCGAATCCCGCCAACGCAGCGATCATGAAGCGTTTCTTGGCTCTCATTCTTGATCTCCTCCAGAGAATCGGGTTGTGCCGGCACCCACTGCTGCGAAAACGGCGGGCTGCCGCGTCGCGCGCGGTTTCCACCGTTGCCCGTCCTTCACCAGGAAGGCGCGAGCGCTTCCTCAGCGCTCGTCCGTCCCGCGAGGCATGTTACTAAATCGCGCCCCGGGAAGTAAGAAGCGGGGCGGGCGCTGCGCCATCAGGCCTGTGTCGCGGCCGGCGCCGCCGTCGTCGTTGCGGGGATGCGCACCGCCGGCAGATAGCCGGCGGGCTTGTCGCCGACCGCCGCGCCGCCGTGCACCATGGCCTGGATCTCGGGACCGAAAAAGCTGTAGGGAAAAAGCGGCTGCGGCGCGCTCACCGCGTCGAGCCGGGCGCGCAGCGCTTCGGGCAGCTCGAAATCGAGCGCCTTGAGATTGTCGGCGAGTTGCTCGTGCCGGGTCGCGCCGAGGATCACGCAGCCCACACCGGGCCGGTTTGCCGCCCAGTTCACCGCCACCTGCGGCATGCTGCGGTTGACCTCCCGCGCGACGGCCTCGAGCTCCGCGACGATCTTCCAGTTGCGCTCGCTGAATTTCGCGAACGCCGGGTTGTTCGTGCTCTTCATCGCCTGCAGCCGTCCCTGGCCGCTGCCGCCGTCCCGGCTCGGGCGATATTTGCCGCTCAGCAGGCCGCTCGCGAGCGGGCTCCAGACCATGATTCCCATGCCCAGATCGGTGGCGAGCCGGGTGAACTCGTGCTCGATGTTGCGTTCCGCCAGCGAGTATTCGAGCTGCAGCGCCGAGAGCGGCTCGTAGTCGCGCAGCTCGGCGAGCGTCTGCGCCCGCGCCGCGTACCACGCCGGCACGTCGCTCAGGCCGACGTGACGCACCTTGCCGGCGCGTACCAGGTCGTCCAGCGTACGCATGACTTCCTCCGCCGACGTGATCCGATCCCAGGTATGCAGCAGATAGAGGTCGATGTAATCGGTGCGGAGCCTTTTCAACGATCCCTCGATCGCGCGCAGGATGTTCTTGCGCCCGTTGCCGCCGGCATTCGGGTTTCCCGGCTGGGCGTTGTAGCTGAACTTGGTGGCGATCACGACGCGGTCGCGCGCGCCGCGCTGCGCGATGAATTCGCCGAGCCAGGTTTCGCTGCTGCCGTTGGTGTAGAGATCGGCGGTGTCGAACAGGTTGCCGCCTGCGTCCAGATAGGCGTCGAACATCCTGCGTGCCGTCTGCCTGTCGGCGCCCCAGCCCCATTCGGTGCCGAAGGTCATGGTGCCGAGGGCAAGCCGGCTCACGCGCAGGCCGCTGCGGCCCAGGGTGTAGTAGTCGGTAAGACTCATCGCTGCCATCCTCCGTTTCGATCGATATGCTCCCTGCGATGTCGAGCGCGGGAATTTCGCCTTCCCGCCGGCATGGCGCCACTGTAGGCGTTGGCCGGCCCGGGAAAAAGCTGCATAATCTTCATCCGGTATTAATGATTGCTTATAAATGAACCTCGACCGCCTCGACGGCCTGGCGACCTTCGTCGCCGTGGCGCGCGCAAAGAGCTTCACCGCTGCGGCAGGAGAGCTGGAAGTCACGCCGCCCGCGGTGAGCCAGGCGGTACGCCAGCTCGAGCAGCGGCTTGGCGTGCGGCTGTTCAACCGCACCACGCGCAGCGTCGGTCTCACCGAGGCGGGCGCGCGGCTGCTCGAGCGGGTCGGTCCCGCGCTCGCCGAGCTCGACGAGGCGGCCAGTCTGGTCGCCGAATTGCGCGACCGGCCGGCGGGGTTGCTGCGCATCAACACCTCCCGCGTCGCTTTCGCGACGCTGATCCGGCCGCATCTGGGCGATTTTCTGCGGGCGTACCCGGAGATCCGGGTCGAGATCCGGGTGGACGAGGGATTTGCCGATATCGTCGGGCAGGAATTCGACGCCGGGATCCGGCTCGGCGAAGTGGTGGAGCGGGACATGATCGGCGTGCCGCTCGGAAAAGACGTGCAGGTGGTCGTGGCCGGATCGCCTGCGTACTTCGATAGGTACGGCGTGCCGAAGACGATCGCCGATCTGAAGCGGCACAACTGCGTGCGCTACAGTTTTCCGACCAGCGGAGGAATCTACCGCTGGGAGTTCGTCGACGACGGCAAACCGGTCGAGGTGGAGGTGTCGGGGTCGCTGACGGTGAACGATTCGGTGCTGATGACCGAGGCTGCGCTGGACGGCATCGGGCTCGCCTACACCTTCGAGAGCCATGCCGCGGCACACCTCGCCGCAGGGCGGCTGAAGAGCGTTCTGAAGCGCTTCTGTCCCGGCTATCCCGGTTTTTACCTGTATTACCCCAGCCGGCGCCAGCTGCCGCTGAAACTCAAGCTGTTCGTGGACTTCCTGAAGAAGCGGCGACTGTAGCGGTCGCTGCCCCGCGGGCGCCTCAGGCGGCGATCGCGCGCACCTGGGCGAGATCGGTGCCCCCTTGCAGCACCTTTTCGATCCCGTCCTGCTTGAGCGTGAGCATGCCTTCCTTGAGCGCGAGGTTCTGGATCTCCTCGAAGTTGGCGCGGTTCTGGATCAGCCGCTTGATGCCGCGGCTGTTGACGAGCAGCTCGTGCACGCCGATGCGGCCGCGGTAGCCGCGTTTCCCGCAGCGCTCGCAGCCCACCGCCTCATAGAGCGTGAACTGCCCTAGTTTGTTCGCGTGCGTCTGTTCCCAGCGTTTGCGCACCTCGGCGGGATCGGTCTCGGTGCCTTCGCAGTACTCCTTGAGCAGCAACTCGATGTCCTCGCGGGAAGCCTTGTGCGGCTTCTTGCAGTCGGTACAGAGCGCGCGCGCCAGGCGCTGCGACAGTACGCCGAGCAGCGCATCGGCGAAGTTGAACGGATCCATGCCGAGGTCGAGCAGGCGCGTGACCGACTCGGCGGCGCTGTTGGTGTGCAGCGTGGACAGCACCAGGTGACCGGTAAGCGAGGCCTCGATGCCGGTCTTGGTGGTCTCGGCGTCGCGCATCTCGCCGACCATGATCACGTCCGGGTCGAGGCGCAGGAAGGAACGCATCGCGGCCGCGAACGTGAGCCCGATCTTGGCGTTCACCTGCACCTGGCGCAGGCCGCGCTGCGTGATCTCGATCGGGTCTTCCGCGGTCCAGATCTTCTTCTTGCCGTTGTTGAGGTGGCCGAGCACCGAGTGCAGGGTGGTGGTCTTGCCCGACCCGGTGGGCCCGCAGATCAGGATCAGCCCGTGCGGCCTCTCGGCGATGCGCTTGATGTCGTCCAGGGACTTGGCGCGCAGCCCCAGCTTGTCGAGCGGGATCGGCTTGGCCGCCGCGAGTACGCGCATCACCACGTCCTCGACGCCGCCGGCGGTGGGCATGACCGCCACCCGCAGCTCGATCTTCGCCGGCCCGAACTTCTCGAACGCGATCTTGCCGTCCTGGGGCTTGCGGCGCTCGGCGATGTCCAGGTGCGCCATGATCTTGATGCGCGAGATCATGGCGTTGCGAAACCGCGCCGGAATGTTGATGTAGTGCACCAGCTCGCCGTCCTCGCGGAAGCGGATCTCGGTGTCCTCGTGGCCCTGGTAGGTCTCGATGTGAATGTCCGAGGCCTTGCGCTCGTGGGCGTCCAGAATGATCTGGTTGACCAGCCGCACCAGGGCGTTGTCGGATTCGGTGACGACCGGCTCCTTCACCTCCTCGACGAGAGCCTCCGCCGCCAGCGTCGAGGCGAGTTCCTTCACGTTCTGCGCCGCCTCCTGCTGGCCGTAGCGGCTGCGGATCGCGTCCAGAATGGCTTCCCCGGTTGCCATCACCGGCACGACGCGCATCTTGGTGTAGAAGCGCAGTTCGTGGATGGGCTCGGGGTCGGTGGGGTTCTCCATCGCCACCACGATTTCGTCCCCGGTGCGGAACAGCGGAATGACACGATGTTTCTCCGCCAGCCGGCGTTCCACGAGCCTGAGCGCTGCCGGGTCGATGTCGAAACGCGTCGGGTCCACGAAGGGAATGCCCAGCTTCTGGACCAGCAGCCGGTTCACCGTGGCGCGGTCGATGGCGCCCATCTCGACCAGGATCTCGCCGAGCGGCAGCTTGCGGTCGCGCTGCTGCATTCTGACCGCGGCATCGAGTTCCTGCTGGCTGAGCAACTGCTCCTTGAGCAGGGCCTGGCCGAGCATGTTCTCGGGCTTGTTCTGGTCCCTGTCCTTGAGCGCCTGTTCGAGGCGATCCCGGGAAACGATCTGGCTGGCGGTCAGGTAGTCGCCGATGCGCTGATTGCGCAGCTCGCGCTGGAACTGCAGCCCCACCTCGACGAAGTCGATCGTGTCCCGGTGCTTGCCGGAAAGCATCTCGCCCAGGGAGGGGCCGATGTTGTAGTCGGTGTAGGCCTGCGCGGGAATGAAGGCACGAACCACCTTGTCTTCCTCCATGGAGAGATAGAGGTACAGGCCCCATTTCTCCATGACAAAGCCCCGCGTGCGCCCCTTGAACTGCTCGCCGTCGCGGAAGTTGACCTTGAAGGTCTGGCTTTCGGCCGCCGGCAGCACTTCCGCCTGCTGCATCTTCTCCAGCTCGCGCGGCAGCAGCCGGACCGGCGCGGTGAGGCGCACGCTCTTGATGCTGCCGAAGTCGATCAGGGCCGCCGACTGCCGGTGCGCGGACTGCAGCTCGAGCAGCGTCTGCTCGGGAAGAACGCGCAGCAGGCTGCCAAGGAGCTTCTGGCCGTCGTGCCGGATGACGATGCACTCCTTCGGCAGAACCCCGTCGCCTGGGGAGGCGTAGGAGAAGAAAGGCGGCGCGGGCCAGGCCAAACTTTCTTGCTGCGACATGACTCCTCTTGTTGTTGCCGCGGAAGCGCGGCGGCGCCGTGCCATGATCGCCGCATAGCGAAGGGGATCGCCGGCCGCGGAAATCCACCGCCCAAAAACTAGGATACCCAAAGCGCCGGCGGATGGCATGTTTTCCGCGCCGCGCCGCCGCATGGCTACGGCTCCAGCGCACGCCGGGACGCGGCGTCCTGCCCGCTCCCGGCCGACCTGAAAACCGGCCGCGAGCACAGGCATAGTGTAAGCCTCGCGTAAGGTGTCAGTAAGGTCCGCGTAAGTCCCGAATGCTGAACTTCGTGCTTCGAGCGACCGGATGATTATTTGCGCCCGAACGAAGCCCGCCCCCTACGTGTGCGCTTCGGACGCGCACCCCGACGAATGCCGACTTTCTCGTGGTTCTCCCGCATCGACCGCCCGGTGGCGCAGCCGGCTTGGCGTCCGCGCCGCGTCCGCGTCGTGCAGCGCCCGCAGAGCGCGGAGCATCCGGCGGGCGTGACATCTTCCGTTGGCAACGCGCTTTCCTCGGTCGCGAAGCTGTTCCACCCCGGCGCGTATGCGGGCTGGATCGAACGCCATCAGGCTCGGGTCGCGGCGCTGATCTTTCTGGCGTGGATGATTCCGGGGCTGGTCGGCCACGATCCGTGGAAGCCCGACGAGGGCTATACCTTCGGGCTGGTCTGGCACGTGCTGCAGACCGGCGATTGGGTGGTGCCGACGCTCGCCGGCGAGCCGTTCGTCGAAAAGCCGCCGATTTTTTTCCTCACCGCCGCAGCGACCGCGAAGCTCTTCTCGCCCCTCGTTGCCCCTTACGACGGCGCGCGGCTTGCCTGCGCGCTGTATATCGCGATCGCCTGCCTGTTCACGGGATTGGCGAGCCGGGTGATGTTTCCGCCGCGGCCGGTGTGGGTCGCGCCCCTGCTGCTCGCCGGTTGCGCCGGCCTGTTGCTGCATGCTCACCAGCTCGTCACCGACAACGCGCTGCTCGCCGGCTTCGCGATCGCGATCTACGGACTGGCACGCGCGCCGGGAAGGCCGGTGCTCGGCGGATTCTGGCTCGGTACCGGTGTGGGGCTCGGCTTTCTCGCCAAGGGCTTGCTCGAGCCGGGCGTGATCGGCGTGAGCGCGGCGCTGCTGCCCGCCCTCTATCCGCAGTGGCGCACCCGGCGTTACGTGGTTGCGCTCGCGGCTGCGCTGGCGGTCGCGCTTCCCTGGCTCGCGATCTGGTCGGTCGCACTGTATCTGCGCTCGCCCGCGTTGTTCGTCGAGTGGTTTTGGACGAACAACTTCGGCCGGTTCTTCGGTTTCGCGCACCTCGGGCCGAGCGCCGAGCCGGGCCAGTATCTGAAATTGCTGCCGTGGTTCGCCTGGCCGGCGCTGCTGCCCGCGCTGTGGGCGGTCGGCGCGAGAGGGTGGAGCGGGCTCGCCGACGCGGCGATTCAGATCTCGACCACCTTCTACATGGTGATGCTCACTGTGCTGAGCCTCGCCGCAGAAGCGCGCGAGCTGTATGCGCTGCCGCTGCTGCTGCCGCTCGCGCTGCTGGGCGCGGACGGGCTGGCGCGCATGCCCGCGTTCCTGGAATCCGCGTTCCACCGTTTCTCGATTCTGATTTTCACCGTCTCGGTGGCGGCGGTGTGGGTGTGCTGGCTCGCGATCGACTTCGGCGCGCCGGCTTTTCTGGCCGATCGTTTCCAGCGGCTCCAGCCCGCCTACTCGGCGCAGGTCGGCCCGAGGTTGTGGCTGGCCGCGACCGCGCTCACCCTGGGCTGGGCGGTGGCGGCGCTGCAGATCCCGCGCAGTCCGTACCGGCCGGCGATGGTCTGGACCGCGGGCGTGGCTGCGGTTTGGGGGCTGCTCGCCACGCTGATGATTGGCTGGATCGACGTCGGCATGAGCTATCGCGGCATGCTCACCGACCTGCAGCGGGCCGTTCCGGTGGGACACGGCTGCATCGCGAGCCGGTCGCTCGGCGAGTCGCAGCGCGGCGTCTTCGACTACTTCGCGCACATCCATACCGAGCGGTTGGAGAACCGTCGCGTCGGCGACGATTGCGACCTTTTGCTGGTGCAGGGCTTCAGCGGCAAGGAACGGCCGCCGGGGGCGCGGTGGAGGAAAGTGTGGGACGGCGCGCGGCCGGGCGACGCAAGGGAACATTTCTGGCTGTACCGCAAGCCGCGGTGACTGCGCTCACCGGCGCGGGGTCCGCCGGCCTCGGGTTCACGCTGCCGCCGCTTTGGCGTATCTTGTCGCCGACACGCGCGGAGGTGACCGATGAACAGATTGAAGGAGCTGGAGCGCTTCGGGCAGTCGGTTTGGCTGGACTACATCCGACGCAGCCTGCTGATCGGCGGCGGACTGCAGACGCTGATCCGCGATGACGGCGTCAAGGGGCTGACCTCCAATCCCGCGATCTTCGAGAAGGCGATCGCCGGCGGCGGCGAATACCAGGCGCCGCTCGCGGCCGCGGCGCGCCTCGGCGAGACGGATGCGCAGCCGATCTACGAGCGCATCGCGATCGAGGACATCCGCATGGCGGCCGACCAGATGCAGCCCGTATTCGAGGCGACCGGCGGGCGGGACGGTTTCGTCAGCCTCGAGGTTTCGCCCAAGCTCGCTCACGATACCGGGCACACCGTCTTGGAGGCGCACCGTTTGTGGAGCGCGGTCGCGCGTCCGAACCTGATGATCAAGGTGCCGGCCACGCCGGCCGGGCTGCCCGCCTTCGAGCAGTTGATCGCCGACGGCGTCAACGTCAACGTGACGCTGCTGTTCTCGGTTGAGATGTATGCGCGGGTCGCGGAGGCCTATCTGCGCGGGCTGGAGAGGCGCGCGTCGGCGAACGAGCCGGTCGATGCACTGGCGAGCGTGGCGAGTTTTTTCGTCAGCCGCATCGATACCGAGATCGACGCCCGGCTGGAAGAAAAAGCGGGCCGCGCCGCAAGCGAGACCGAGCGTGGCCGCCTGCTTCGGCTGCGCGGCAGGGCGGCGATCGCGAACGCCAAGATCGCCTTTGCGCGCTACCAGGCAATCTTCTCCGGCGCGCGCTGGGACTCTCTGGCCGCTCGCGGGGCGCGCACGCAGCGCCTGTTGTGGGCGAGCACCAGCGCCAAGAACGCCGATTATCCGGACACCATGTATGTGGACGGGCTGATCGGCCCCGACACCGTCAACACCATTCCGCCCGCGACGCTCGACGCGTTTCGCGACCACGGCAGGCCGGAGGCGACGCTGGCGCGCGACCTGGCCGGGGCGAAGGCGACGCTTGCGGAAATCGCCGCGGCGGGCGTGTCCCTCGATGCCGCCACCGACAAGCTGCTCGGGGATGGTGTCAGGCTGTTCGCGGAGGCCTTCGACCGGCTGCTCGATGCGGTCAGCCGCGCCCGCAAGGCGGCGTAATCTCCGGTCGGCTTCACCACGAGAGACCCAGGGAAAATCAGGATTAACCACCAAGACACGAAGGCATCAAGGAATTCATACGAGTTGCCCCCGGGGTTCTGGGTGTCTTTGTGTCTTGGTGGTTACCTCGTTTTTTGCAGTTCTCTGTAACCTCTGTGTCTGTGGTTCAATCCGTCTCCTCTCCACCTAATTGAGGCAGGCGGATTTGGACGCGCATACGCTGACCGTCGTCGTCGTTTTCGTCTTCGTCTACCTGGGAATGATCCTCGGCGGGCTGCCGTTCCTGCAGCTCGACCGCACCGGGATCGCGCTGCTCGGCGCGATCGCGCTGGTCGCCACCGGGACCGTCGGCCTCGAGGAGGCGTGGCAAGCGATCCATGTGCCCACGCTGATCCTGCTGTTCGCCTTCATGGTGATGTCCGCGCAGTTGCGCCTCGGCGGCTTTTACGACTGGGTGACGCGCAAGGTCGGCGGCCAGGACATCGCGCCGCCGCTGCTGCTCGGCACGCTGATCTTCGTCGTCGGCGGGCTGTCCGCGGTATTCAGCAACGATGTCATCTGCCTCGCGATGGCACCGGTACTGATCGACGTCTGCCTGGCGCGACGCCTGAACCCGGTGCCCTTCCTGCTCGCGCTCGCCTGTTCCGCGAATATCGGCTCCGCGCTCACCCTGATCGGCAACCCGCAGAACATGCTGATCGGCCAGAAGCTGCAATTGTCGTTCTTCGGCTATATCCGCGAAGCGGCGCTGCCGGTGCTGCTCGGACTGATCGTCACCTGGGGGTTCATTGCGTGGAGCAGCCGGCGGCAGTGGGGGGATCTGCATGGCGAGCCGCGGGCGCCCGGTCATCCACGCGGAGAGGAGCCGCTGCCGATCAATCGCTGGCAGACGGCGAAGGGGCTGTCGATCGCGGCCGCGGTTTTCCTGCTCTTCCTCCTTGCGCCGCTGCCGCGCGACGTCGTGGCGCTCACGGCCGCGGGACTGCTCATGCTGTCGCGCAAGCTGCATTCGCGCAAGATGCTGGGGCTGGTCGACTGGCAGGTGCTGGTCCTGTTCATCGGACTGTTCGTGGTGAACCACAGCATGGAAAAGACCGGCCTGCCCGGGCAGGCGGTGGACTCCCTGCACGCGGCGGGCATCCGCCTCGAACATCCCGGAGCGCTGTTCGTGACCACCTTCGTGCTGTCCAACATCATGTCCAACGTCCCCGCGGTGATGCTGCTGCTGCCGGTGGCCACGCACGAGGTCGCTGGTCCGCTGCTCGCGCTCGCCAGCACGCTGGCGGGCAACCTGCTGATCGTGGGCAGCATCGCCAACATCATCGTCGTCGACGCCGCCGAGCGGCGCCGCATCCGCATCGACTGGAAGCGCCACGCGCGCGTCGGCGTGCCCGTCACGCTCATGACGATGGCGCTTTCCGGCGTCTGGCTCGCCTGGCGAATCGGCCGGTAGATCGGATCAGCCGCAGAGACACAGAGAAAATCGAAATAACCGCCGGCACCAAGACACCAAGCAAACCGCAATGCTTGTTTTGCTTTCCTTGGCGCCTTTGCGCCTTGGTGGTGAGATTCTTGTTTTTGCTCTGCGAGCGCCGCACCGTCGGTGACGGCGCAGTTCATTTGCGTCTCGAGGCGGTGCGGATGCGGGTCGCGTCGCGGTTGCGCTCGATGATCAGGTCGGCGAGCAGTTCGAAATCCCTGGCGTGATGGCCTGTCTTGCGCATAACGAGCGCGATGGTGCGCGAGGGCACGCGCGCGGAGAAGGGACGGGCGACGAGGCGGGTGCCGTTCAGCACCCCCGCTTTCAGCATCATCTCCGAGAGCAGGGTGACGCCCATCCGCCCCTCCACCATCTGCAGCAGCGTGTACAGGCTGGTCGCCTCGAACCCGCCTTCGCGCTTCGCCATTCGGCTCGCGCCGCAGGCCTCGATCGCGTGCTCGCGGAAGCAATGGCCTTCTTCCAGAAGCAGGACGCGCTCGGGATCGATTTCGCGCGCCGCGACCTCTTTCAGCTTCGCCAGCACGTCGTCCTCGCGGGCCACGAACCAGAACTCGTCCTTGAACAGCTCCTTCACTCTCAGCTCCCCGGTCTCGAAGGGCAGCGCGATCAAGGCGAAGTCGAGATCACCGCCGTTCAACTGCTCGAGCAGACGATCGGTCAGATCCTCGCGCAGGTAGAGCCGCAGCCTCGGATAGCGGGCGCGCACCGAGGGCAGGATGCCGGGCAGCAGGAAGGGCGCGATGGTGGGAATGGCGCCGAGGCGCAGCAGGCCGGCAAGCGGCTCCTGCGCGCCGCGCGCGATCGTCACCAGATCTTCGGCCCCGGCGAGCAGCGCGCGGGCGCGCTCGAGCACCTGCTCGCCCAGCGGCGTCAGCCGCACCGAGCGCTTGTCGCGCTCGAGCAGCGTGGCGCCGAGCAGGTTCTCCAGCTCCTTGATGCCGGCGGAGAGCGTGGACTGGGTGACGAAGAGCTTCTCCGCCGCCCTGCGGAAATTCAGCGTCTCGGCCAGCACGGACAGATAGCGCAACTGGCGCAGTGAGGGAAGGGCATGGATCACGTTCCGTTCCATTGATCGGAATACACGATCATTTTAAACATAAAAATCCATTGGATCGATTAGAGCGGGCCCGCCACACTGCACGCCGTGAGCTTCGATCAACCGCAACCCTGAAGGAGACAGAACCATGCTGACAATAGGCGACCGCATTCCTGGCTTCGAAGTCCAAGCCGTCGTGTCCATCGAACAGGAGCGGGCCTTCGCCCGCGTTTCCGACCGCTCCGACGCCGGCAAGTGGAAGGTGATCTTTTTCTGGCCGAAGGATTTCACTTTCGTCTGCCCGACCGAGATCGCCGCATTCGGCAGACTCAACGCGGAGTTCAACGATCGCGACGCGGTGGTCTACGGCGTCTCGACCGACAGCGAATTCGTGCACCTCGCCTGGCGCCGGCAGCACCCCGATCTGCGGGACCTGCCGTTCCCGATGCTCGCCGACGTGAAGCGCGGGATCTCGCAGGCATTCGGCATTCTCGACAGGAACGAGGGCGTGGCATTGCGCGCGACCTTCATCGTCGATCCCGAAGGCGTGATCCGCTTCGTCTCGGTCAACGACCTGAACGTCGGGCGCAATCCGCAGGAAGTACTGCGCGTGCTCGATGCGCTGCAGACCGACGAGCTGTGCCCCTGCAACTGGCAGAAGGGCGATGAATTCCTCAAGGCGGCTTGAGCGCTGCGCCGGCCGCCACGTCCCGTGCCTCGTCCTCCGCGCCGCGGAGGGCGAGGGACAAAACGAGAGTCAAGGAGAAGCAATGTCGATTCAATCGCTGAGAGACCGCCTGCCCGAGTACGCGAAAGACCTGAGGCTCAACCTGGGAAGCCTCGCCGCGGAGCAGGTGCTGACCGAAACCCAGAAGGCGGGAGCGTTCATCGCCACAGCGATCGCGTCGCGCAACGCGGAGGTGATCGCGGCGGTGTGCGCCGAGTTCGCAGACAAGCTCGACCCGACGCTGCTCAACGCCGCCAAGGCGGCGGCGGCGATCATGGGCATGAACAACGTCTACTATCGCTTCCTGCACCTGGTGGAAAGCGAAGAGTATTCGCAGCTGCCGGCCAAGCTGCGCATGAACGTCATCGCGACGCCGGGCGCCGCGCGTGCCGATTTCGAGCTGTGGTGCCTGGCGGTATCGGCGGTGAACGGCTGCGGAAAATGCATCACCGCGCACGAGAAAGTACTGCGCGAAGCGGGGTTGACCGCGGAGCAGGTCCAGGCCGCGGCGCGAATCGCCTCGGCGGTGCATGCGGTGGCCGCGACGCTGGATGCGGAGGACGCGCTGACTGCGCAACGCATCGCCGAGGCGGCGTAGCCGCAGAGTCGGGGCGACGGTGAGCCGCGCGTTTCCGAAGGCGCGGCCTGCCGGCGTACCTTTCCCGCGCCCGCCGGAGCGCCAAAATGGTGGGGCCCACGAAGCCGAACTTCGTGGGCCCCCTCCTCGCCGCTTCTCAGGCGGCTCTCCCCCTCCCCTGCGGGTATTTCGACGCGGGCTTTCGATCGGCACACTGTCCGGCTCCGAGGCGCAAGCTCAAGTCGCCTGCCGGATCGGACAATGCGTCGCGTTACGGTACGGCCGCCATTCGTTGTAGTTGTGCGGCGCCGACGCCACCGTCGCGAACAGCATTTCCCGGATAGTCGGATCCTCGATCCGCGTCGCGTGTTACCAGATGATGACAGCGATGCCCGGCACGAAACTGCAAAGGACGCGGCCCCGGCCGTTACACCAGGGCGCACTATCGCGTTTGTGTTCCTCCCCGAATGTTGCCTGCTTGCGCGTTATGTCGTCGGCGGGCATTGTCGCCTTCAAAATGCATCTTGACGCGGCCCGCTGACATATCAGCGATATGCAACATACGCTCCCCCGGCGCCACGGGTCAAGCCGCATTGCAGCAGGCGCGCGCAGGGGGCCGCAGGGCTTAGTAACTGACCGGTCGGTCAGGGAGTCGCGGCCGCGTTCGCGCTGCGTGACAGCGGGCCGTCATCCGCTCGCGCGCACCGTCGCGCGCGTGAAATCCTCTATATAGTCGATGAGCGAGTCCGAGGCGCGGGCAGCCGCGGCCTCGTCGCCGCCTGCGATGGCGCGTGCCACCGCGGCGTGCAGCTTCGCCGCCAGCGGCATGTCCGCCATCTGCTGGTAGTGGATGAACCAGAAGCGCCGCGAGGCGGAGTTCATCAGCCCCATCGCAGAGGCGGCGAATTCATTGCGCGCGGCGACCAGGCAAAGCTCGTTGAACTCGCGATCGGTGCGCATGAACGCCGTCGCGTCGTCGGTTCTCGCCGCGCGCACGAAGTCGCCGGCCAGGGCACGGAAGCGCTGCCGTTCCTCGTCGTTCGCGCGCTTTGCGGCGCCGCGCGCCACCAGCCTCTCGATCTCGCGCCGGACCTCCAGCAGCTTCAACTGGCTGCCGATGTTGATTTCGGACACCATGATTCCGCGGCGCGGCAGGATCGTCACCAGCTTTTCCCGCGCCAGCCGCTGCAGCGCCTCGCGGATCGGCGTGCGGCCGATGCCGAGGTCCCGGCTGAGCGCGGCTTCGGAGACCGCGGACCCGGGAACGAGCTGCAAGGTGACGATCATCTCCTCGAGATGCGCGTAGGCCACGTCGGTCAGGCTCTGCGGCGCCGCCGCCGGGACGCGCGACGGGGCGCCGGCTGCGGCGGGCGAAGCGCGCAGACGATGGGGCGGACGGCGTCGAAGGCTGCGTTTGGGGGCGTGGCGCATTTTTGTTCCGGACAAGATGCCGGCGGGGTCGGACAAGAACGTTAAACGAGTACGGCGTGCTTCACAACAAGAAATGCCAGGTGCATGATGGGACCGCTGCCCGCGCCGGCCGCCGTCCTCGGGAGGGGAGAATTGGGACTGCTGATCCTTGGCCTCGTGATCTTTTTCGGGGTTCATCTGATCCCCGGGTTCAGGCCCGTGCGCGGCCTGCTCGTCGCGCGCGTCGGCGAGGGGGCGTACAAGGGAATCCTGTCCCTGGTTTCCTTCGCCGCCCTGGGAATGGTCGCTTGGGGCAAGTCTCGGGCGCAGCCGATCCCGCTTTGGAACGCGCCGGAATGGGGACGATTCGCGGCGCTGTGGTTCATGCCGCTTGCTTTCGTGTCGATCACGGCGGCTTTCATTCCGAGCAACTTCCGGCGTTGCACCGCGCATCCGATGCTCTGGGGCGTGCTGCTCTGGGCGCTGCTGCATCTGCTCGCCAATAGCGACCTCGCCTCGCTGCTGCTCTTCGGCAGCTTCGGGCTCTATTCCCTGTACGCGATGTGGTCGCAGAACCTGCGCGGCGCGAAGCCGTCCGACGCGCGGCACCCGCTGCCGGGGGACGCGGCTGCCGTCGCGATCGGCCTGGCCGCCTACTTCGCCGTCCTGCACGCGCACCGCTGGCTGTTCGGCGCGGCGGTGATCTGACGCACCGGATCGCGCCGGAGCTGCGGCAGGCGCTACCATCATGCTTCGCGCGGCGAATCGCGCGCAGCGCGGGATTTTCCGGAGATCGAGATGACCGGACCGCAGGATGAGGCGCGCTATCGCGCAAATCTGCAGGGCGAGATCGACAGCGCGGCGCTGTATCGCGCGCTGGCGCAGATCGAGCGCAATGAGCAGCTCGCGCAGCTGTATAAGCGGCTCGCCAGCGTCGAGGAGGCGCACGGCGAGTTCTGGCGCAGACGCCTGGCGCAAGCCGGTGCCGATGCGCCCGAGCCCAGGCCGGGATGGCGCACGCGGATGCTGATCTGGCTCGCGCGGCGACTGGGTCCGGACGCCGTGTTGCCCGCGGTCGCCACCCTGGAAGTCATCGACCGCGATCACTACGACCGGCAGTCGGAGGCGAGCGGCACCGCCATGCCGGCGCAGGAGCGCTCGCATGCGCGCATCCTCAGCCAGCTTGCGGCCCGCCCGCGCACGACGTGGAACGGCGCGATGTACTCGCGGCTCGAAGGCCGCCACGGCGCCGGCGGCGGCAACGCGTTGCGCGCGGCGGTGCTGGGCGCCAACGACGGGCTGGTGTCCAATCTGAGCCTGGTGATGGGCGTGGCGGGCGCGGCCTTCTCGCCGCACGGGGTGCTGCTCACCGGGCTGGCCGGCCTGCTCGCCGGCGCCTGTTCGATGGCGATGGGCGAATGGCTTTCGGTGCAGAACGCGCGCGAGCTCTACGAACGCCAGATCGCGACCGAGGCGGACGAGCTGGCACAGGTGCCGGACGAGGAGAAGCAGGAGCTGGTGCTGATCTACCAGGCGAAAGGCTTCGATCACGCGCAGGCGCGCGCGATGGCGCAGCGCGTGATCGCCAACAAGGACGCGGCGCTCGATACCCTCACGCGCGAGGAACTGGGCATCAACCCGGAGGACCTCGGCGGGTCGGCCTGGATCGCCGCCGTGTCCTCCTTCGCGGTCTTCGTGGTCGGGGCGACCGTGCCGGTGCTGCCGTTCCTGTTCCTCGATGGGAAAGCGGCGGTGATCGGCAGCGCCGCCGCGAGCGGTGCGATGCTGTTCCTGATCGGCGCCGCAACCACGCTCTTCACCGGCCGGCATCCGCTGTTCGCCGGCTTGCGCCAGCTTCTTGTCGGGCTCGCGGCGGCGGCGGCGACCTATGGCGCGGGGGCGCTGCTCGGCGCGGCGGTGAACGGTTAGGCTTGCGCGCTGTCTGTGCGCAGACGGAAAACCGGATTCCGGCCATGGATGCAGATACGGGCATGCGCGAAACCGGCGT
>DASRFY010000054.1:0-6360 GCA_035651315.1 Burkholderiales bacterium | reverse complement strand
ATACCTGCGTAACTAATGTCCTATACTGTGGTCCGGAGGTGCGCGATGAGACCTACCGGAAGCCCGCAGGAATTGGAACGCCGGCGCGTGCGCGCGCTGGCCTTGCTCAAGGAAGGATTGCTGCCCGTTGAGGTGGCGCGGCGCGTGGGCGTGGATCGGCGCAGCGTGCGGCGCTGGAAGCGGGCGGCAAAGCGCCATGGCGAGGCGGGCGTGCGCGCCAAGCCCGCGCCCGGCCGCCCGCCCAAGCTGAGTCCCGAGCACAAGCGCCGGCTCGAAGCGTTGCTGCTCGAAGGGGCGCAAGCCGCTGGGTTTCACACCGACCTGTGGACCTGCCCACGGGTGGCCGAGCTGATCGAACGGCGCTTGGGCGTTCACTATCACGTCGATTCCATCGGGCGGCTGCTGCACGAGTTGGACTGGAGTCCGCAAAAGCCCGCGCGCCGTGCCTTGGAGCGCGACGAGAAGGCGATCCGGCGTTGGGTGCACAAGGAATGGCCGCGGGTAAAAAAAACGCCGCCCGCCGGGGCGCGGCGATCGTCTTCGTCGACGAAGCGGGGTTCTTGATGGCGCCGCTGGTGCGGCGCACCTGGGCGCCACGCGGCCGCACCCCGGTTCTCACGCAGCGGGGCCGTTCCCGGCGCAAGGTCTCGGTGATCGGCGCCTTGGTGATTTCGCCCCGGCTCGAGCGCGTACGCGCCTACTTCGGGCTTCTGCCCGAGGCGAATTTCGACGGCGAATCGATCCTCGCGTTTGTCAGGCAGCTGCGCCGCGCGCTGCGCGTACCGCTCGCGCTGCTTTGGGATCGACTGGGCGCTCACATCGGCGAACCCGTCGCCCCTTGGCTCGCGCGCAACCGCCGGAGCGTGCGCGCCCATCTCCTGCCGCCCTACGCCCCGGAACTCAATCCCGTGGAGTTGATCTGGGGTCACACCAAGTCCAATCCTCTGGCGAACTTCGCACCCCGCGAGTTCGAAGACCTCGTTGCGCAGACGCAGCTGGCCACCCTCGCGATCGGCGATGACGAGCCGTTGCTGCGTTCCTTCCTCAAACACTGCCCTCTTTCTTTGCGCCTCAAATAGGACATTACTTATGCATTTCTCAGTAACGAGCCGCGCGCAGCCGTCGCGCCAGCAGCGCCGGCAGGCGGCCGAGGAAGCCGAGGAAGAGCCGCGCGTGCATCCAGGTGAGCAGCGCGTTGTCGCGCAGATAATGAAAATGCGACACGCCGCCTTCCTGCGCGCTGAAGTAGCGCACCGGCGCATCGAGATTGACCGGCGGCGTTCCGGCCCACACCAGCCGCACCGCGGCCTCGACGTCGAAGTCGAAGCGGCGCATCCAGCGCTGCTTTTCCATTACCTCGAGCAGCGCTCGCAGCGGGTAGACGCGGAAACCGTACAGCGAATCGCCGATGCCGGACCACAGCGTCTCGAGGTGGGCGAACCAGTTGGAGACCCTGCGCCCGAGGACCCGCACCGCGGGCGCGCTCGCGTCGAATAGCGGGCGGCCGAGCACCAGCGCCTCCGGGCGCCGCGCCGACTCCGCCATGAACGCAGGGATGCGGTCGGCGGGATGCTGCCCGTCCGCATCCATGGTGAGCGCGTGCGTGAAGCCCAGCGCCGCCGCCTCGCGCAGGCCGTGCAGGATCGCGGCGCCTTTGCCCTGGTTGCGGGGCAGCGCCAGGACGCGCAGCCCGGGATCGGAGGCCGCCATTGCCCGGAGCTTCTCGGTACTGCCGTCGGTGCTGCCGTCGATCACCACCCAGACCGGTTTCCAGTGCCTGCGCGCGGCGCGCGCGGTCTCGAGGACCCTGTCGCCGGTGTTGTAGCTCGGGATCAGGACCAGATGGGTTCGGCTGGGTGCGGGCATGCGGTGCCGCGTCGTCGGTCCCGGTACCGGGACCGGACGCACGCGGGTCCTCACGGTGCGTGGCTGGGCATGGTCGAGCGCGGGCGATCGACGAATGACGCCGGCTCCGGCGGGCGTGCGCGGTCCAGTTCCCGGCGATAGTACTCTTCCAATTCCGATACGAACCGTCGCACGTTCGACACGCGGTGAAAGCGCCTGCCGAGCCTGACCCGGTAGACGAGCGGCAGGTCGGGTTTCTTCAGCAGCGGCCATCCCTTGCCGAGGAAAGCGCTGTTGGTCTCGATAAACACCGTCTGCACCGGCGCCCCCGATTTCTTCGCGATCAGCGCGAAACCGCCCTTGAAGGGGCCTACCCGATCGCGGCGACTGCGGGTGCCTTCCGGAAACACCAGCAATTGCCGCCCGTTCTTCAGCTCCTCGGCGGCGCGCCGCACCGTGCGCACGGGCGAGTCGTTGCGGATGTAGCCGGCGAGCCGCGAGCCGCCGCCCAGCACCGGGTTGTCCCAGACGCCGGCCTTGGTAACGCAGGCGACGTCCGGCAGCCGCGAGATGACCAGTACCGCGTCGAGCAGGCAGGGATGATTCGGCGCGACGATCAAGGGGCGCTCGTGGCGCAGGCAGTCCAGCGCGTCCAGGTCCAGCTTGACGAGCCCGGTCGCGCGCAGCAACGCGAGATAACCGCGAAACAGCGATCCGATCGCGCGCCTGCCCAGCCGCCTGCCGGTGGCGCGCGGCAGCAGCGGAACCAGCAGGACACAAAGCGCGGTACAGAGCACGCCCCCGGCGCCGAAATAGAGCAGGCCGAGGTAGAGCACGATGCGCTCGTAGACCTCGCGGGCCAGGCGCAATGGGACTTTCATCTGCGGATCGGCGGCTCTTCGTATCGTGGCGGCTGCGGCGCAACATCGCCGCACGCGGCCGGTTTTTGTGCGCCTATTGTAGGTGGCGGACGCGCGCAGCGAAACCCGCAGGCTCCTAGTCCTCGGATTGCACCATCCTGGCGGCGCGCGACAGCGTCCAGGTAATCCCGAAGCCGAAGGCGAGGTCGTGCTGCTGACGTATCAAAGGGCTGTCGTCGAATACCGCGCCCGCCACCGTGTCCCAGCGCAGGAAGGCGCCGACCCAGTAGGCGCCGAAATTGCGGCTCATGGCGCCGATGACCTGCATTCCCGCGTAACCCGGCTGCGCGGTGTAGGCGGGACGAGTGGGGGTGGCGAAGGCGGGCGCGACGCCGTAGTAATAGTTGTGATAGCGCTTGTCGCCGAACAGCGGTCCCGCCGCCATGCCGAGGTTCCAGTCGGGGCCGAGGGCCGTGTTGCGCAGATCGAGGTTCAATTGCGGCTCGAATACCCAGCCGACGTTTTTCGAGTGGGCGAGATCTGTCGCCACCACGGTTCGCACCGGCAGCCGCATTTCGAGGCGC
Source organism: Burkholderiales bacterium (assembly GCA_035651315.1). Lineage (GTDB taxonomy): Bacteria > Pseudomonadota > Gammaproteobacteria > Burkholderiales > Eutrophovitaceae > DASRFY01. Next base: position 3,071 of record DASRFY010000054.1, on the reverse strand, counting down.
AGGTCGCCGTCGTAGGCGCGCGCGAGCTTTACTTCCAGGCTCGGGCCGAGCTCGACGGTGGGGTCCAGGTCCGGCATGCCGAGCCGGGCCTCGTTGTGCGCGCTCTTGACCGGGACCGCGGCGTTGGCGCTGAGGTTCAGATCGATCCGGTCGCTGCTGAAGAACAGGCCGCGCACGCGTTCGCGGTCGGCCTTGAGCACGTCGCCGCGGTAGACGATGTAGGGGAAGGGCAGGAGATAGTTGTGGCGCTGGTCGGAGCCGCGGTAATCGGGAAAGGCGATCGCGGCTGCGCCGATACCGGCCTCCCACAGCGGTTGCTCCCTGGCGCGGGAGGGGAGAACGTGCGTTGCCAACACGCAGGACACGAGCAGCGCGAGGCAGGCGCGCGGCATCGGTGGCGACTAACCTTCAAGCGACGCGCTGGCGGCGTGCTCGATCCCGGGCGGCAGCTCCACGCCGCCAGGCGCATGGCGCAGCCCGACGCCGGCGAGGGCGCGGTCGGCCGGATTTCCCGTCATGACGCGGCGTCGGACTGCGGGTTGCGCAGGATCTGCCGGCGGCGGCGCCAGGCGCGCAGGCTGCGCAGCGGGCTCATCGCGCAGGTCAGGAAATACACCGCCTTGAAGGCGCGCAGGCTCCAGTAGATCGGCGTGCCGCGGAACAGGTCGCCGGCGAGCAGCGCGACCAGGGCTTCCTGGATACGCAGCACGTTGCGCGGCGCCATGAACAGCTCGCGAATGGCGGGGTTGGTCATGCGGTAGATGAACCAGGAGAAATGGCGCAGCCCATGGCGCACCTCGCGATCGAAATTCTTCAGCGCCGGCAGAGCCGAACGCGGATCGCGCAGCCAGGCGTCGATCGCTTCCGCGCCCAGGAAGGCGCTGTTCATCGCCAGCATCACGCCGGAGGAGAAGACCGGGTCGACGAACGCGAACGCGTCGCCGAGCAGCAGATAGCGCTCGCCGTACATGCGTTCCGAGAAATACGAATAATTGCCGGTGGCGGTTACCGGGCTTACGAGTCGCGCATCGCGCAGCCGCTCGGCGAGCGTGGGACACAATCGTATGGTGTCGAGCAGAAAGCTCTGCGGGTCGCCGCTGCGCGACTTCATGTAATACGGCCAGCACACCGCGCCGATGCTGGTCACGTCCTCCTTGAGCGGGATGAACCAGAACCAGCCGTGATCGAACCAGAAAATGCTGATGTTGCCTTCGGCCTTTCCCGGCAGGCGCTTCGCGCCCGCGAAGTGGCCGAAGATCGCGGCGCTGTTGTGCTTGCGGTTGCGGTGCTTGATGCCGAACTGGTTGGCGAGGTAGGTGTCGCGCCCGGACGCGTCGACCAGGAAGCGCGCCCGCCAGCGGCGCTCGTTGCCGTCCGGATCGCGCGTGCGGACCAGCACTTCCCGGCCGGCATCGAATTCCACGTTCGTGACGCGCGTCTGCTCGAAGGCGCGGGCGCCGCGCGCGACGCAATTGCGGAACAGGATTTCATCGAACTCGGCGCGCCGCACCTCGTAGGAGTACGGGTGGGACTTGTCCCACGCGCCGCAAAACTCGAAGGTCACCGGATCGCGGTGACGCGGAGAATTGAACTCGGCGCCGTATTTGAGCATGGCGATGCGCTCTACGCGCTCGCGCACGCCCAGCCTGTCCAGCAGCGGCAGGTTCATCGGCAGCAGCGATTCCCCGATGTGGAAACGCGGGTGCCGGTCCTTTTCCGCCACCACCACCTTCCAGCCGCGCTCGGCGAGCAGCGCCGCCGCGGTCGACCCCGCCGGTCCGCCGCCGAGAACGAACACGTCGCAGGTCTCCGCGTGCGCTGCAGGAGCGGTCATGCTTTCGGGGCTGCTGACTTTTCCTTGCTGCATGGTATCCATGCCTCCGCGGCGGGCAGTCTTGCGCGCTTCGCGGCGGGCGACCCCCCGGTCAGCTGGCGATGACGACGAGCCCGGGTAGCGGGAGGAGAAGCAGGGCTTCCGCGCCGTGGACCGGGCCTTGCATTCGTTTGCCTGCGGGGCTGGGCGTGCGCCGGGAACGCGCGCAGCATATCATTCACGCCGCTCGCAAAGGGAGTCGGGGAACGAAATGAGACGCGCATTGGTGACCGGTGGCAGCGGCGCCATCGGCGGCGCCATCTGCCGCGCGCTGGCGTCCGGCGGACTGCATGTGCTGGTGCATGCCAACGCCTCGGTCGACCGCGCTCGCGAAACGGTGGAATCGATCCGATCGACGGGAGGCAGCGCCGAGACGGTCGCCTTCGATGTGACCGACCGGGCGCGCGTGGCGGAGATTCTCGCCGGGTTATCCGACCCGCAGCCGGTGCAGGTGTTGGTGAACAATGCCGGGATTCACGACGATGCGCCGCTCGCGGGAATGAGCGGCGCACAGTGGGACAGCGTGGTGCGGGTCGCCCTCGACGGTTTCTACAACGTCACCCAGCCGCTGCTGTTGCCGATGATTCGCATGCGCTGGGGGCGCATCGTCAACATCTCCTCGGTCGCGGCGATCCTCGGCAACCGCGGGCAGGTGAACTACGCGGCGGCGAAGGCCGGATTGCACGGCGCCACGCGGGCGCTGGCCGTCGAGCTTGCCTCCCGCGGCGTCACGGTGAACGCGGTGGCGCCGGGCGTGATCGAAAGCGAGATGGCCTCTTCGTTCGGCGCCGAGCAGATCGAGCGATTGGTGCCGATGCGGCGCGCCGGCAAGCCGGAGGAGGTCGCGGCGCTGGTCGCCTTCCTCGCTTCCGAGCAGGCGGGCTACATTTCGGGACAGATCATCGGCGTGAACGGGGGAATGGCCTGACGGCGATAATTCGTAATTGGTGATTTGTGATTGGCGACTAGCCTTGACAAGGTCAAGTTGTCCCATACCATTTTCACCAGTCACCAGTCACCAGTCACCAGTCACCAGTCACCAGTCACCAGTCACCAGTCACCGGGTAAGTCTCAGCGTTCGTTGGACGGTCATGTATCAGCGTTCCTTGGACGGTTTTTTTGTAATGTGAGGCTTTTCCGAACAAACTGAACATGGCTAAAAAACATCGAGTGAGCGCCGCCGTCGGGCGATGGTCAA
>DASRFY010000053.1:0-5976 GCA_035651315.1 Burkholderiales bacterium | reverse complement strand
CCATCCGCCTTCTCCTGACGCACTCCGAGGGATTCCCGGAAGACAACCCATGGGGTGACCGGCAGCTCGCGCGCGGCGATGCCACGATGTCCGACTGGATGCGCGCCGGCATCCCCTTCTCCACCACCCCGGGGACGGCATACGAGTACTCCAACTACGGCTTCGCCATCCTCGGGCAGATCGTGCAGCGGGTGGCGAAGCGGCCGTATGCGGACTACGTGCGGGACAACATTCTCCGTCCGCTCGGCATGAACGCCACCACGTACTTCGTCAACGAAGTTCCGCCCGAGCGGATGGCAAAGGGATACCGATGGGATGGCAAAACGTGGCTCGAGGAGCCCGCGCTGCCGCACGGCGCATTCGGCGCCATGGGCGGACTGTGGACCACGCCGCGCGATCTGGCGCGCTACGTCGGTTTCCTGCTGTCCGCCTTTCCTCCGCGCGACGATCCCGAACGCGGCCCGATCCGCCGCGCCAGCGCGCGCGAGATGCAGCAGGCGTGGCGCTCCGCCGGACCGGCCTGGGCCGCGCGCGACACCCTGGAAGGACCGCTGCAATTGTCGGTCAACGCGTACGGTTACGGGCTGAGAATCTCGCAGGACTGCCGCTTTGCCTACATCGTGCAGCACGGCGGCGGGCTGCCGGGTTACGGGTCGCTGGAGCGATGGCTCCCCGATTACGGCGTGGGCATCATCGCCTTCGGCAATGTAACCTACGCGGGATTCAGCTCGTTGTTCGACGAAGCGCTGACGGCCATGCTTGCGACCGGCGCGCTCGAGCGGCGCGCGCCGCGGCCGTCACCCGCGCTTTTGCAGGCAAAGGATGACGTCACGTCGCTGATCCGGCATTGGGACGAGGCGCTCGCACATCGGATCGCCGCCGACAATCTTTTTCTTGACCAATCGGAGCCGGTGCGCAAGGCGGAACTGCAGGAGCTGACGCAGAAGCACGGCGCCTGCCGCGCGGCGGCGACGATCGATGCTGACAACGCGCTGCGCGGTACGTGGGAAATGCCGTGCGACCGGGGATCGCTGCAAGTGCGGATCACCCTCGCGCCGACGATGCCGCCGAAGGTGCAGTTTTTCGCTGTCCGATCGATTCTGGCGCCGAGCGAAGAGTCGCGCAAAGCGATCGAGGCGCAGATGCCGTCGGGCTGCAGCATCGGGCGGGCGCTGAGCGAGACCTCGGTGCGCCTCGATTGCCGCAACGGCGCTCTGGTCGCGCGCCTGTCGGGCGCCCAGGTCACGTTCGCTCCGCTGCGCGACGCCGACCATCGCTGCGCGCCGTAGGACATCGATCTGGTTTCCTCGCGCTCTACGGCGTTCGGAATGACAGCCGCGGATCGAGCCGTTCGTAATCGCGCTCGTTGAGCGTCAGCAATTCCGTCGCTCCCGCATCCTCGGCGGACTCGAGGATGACCGCGTCATGGGTGATCCCCCCGCCGAGGCCGTTTGCCACCACGCGGTTGAGCACCTGCCAGGCGCTGCGCGCATGCAGACCCGCCAGCGGCGTCGAGGCGAAGTTCTCGCGCAGCAGCGTGAGCGCGTCGGCGGGGGCCAGCCGGTGAGGCGCCGGCAGTCGCGTGAGTACCGCCAATGACTCCACCAGCGCGTGCAGGGGAATGACCACACCATCCTTCGCGCCGAGCGCGCGCTCCACCGCCCGCGCCGCCTGCGCGTGCCGCTCGTGCCACGAGACCAGCGCGGCGACGATCACGCTGCTGTCGAGAGCGATCATCGCCGCCGCCGCAGTTGTTCGCGGACGGCGCGCACCTGTTCTTCCGGCAGGGATTGCAGCTCCCCTTCGGCCTCCGCCACATGCAGCCTGCCGTGCCGGACGATCCGCACCCTGGCCGGCGCCGGCTCGATCGACACAGCCCCATCCCGCAGGCCCACCTCGACCACCGTTCCCGGCTCCAGCCCGATGGCAGATCTCATGTCACGTGGAATGACAATTCTTCCGGCAGAATCAATGGTAGTTTTCACGGTAGGATTCTACCATTGGAAGAAACTTCGCCAGTTCTCCCTGCCACACCAGCGGCCGGGTGTGCGTGCCGTGGCCGTATCCGGCTTGCGCGGCAGGGATGAGCACAAAGCGTCCTCGCTTCACGCGCGGCATCAGCCGCTCCACGATTCCCAGTTCCGGCGGGTTGACGAAGTCGTCCCCCGTATTGATGGCCAGAAGCGGCGCGGCGATCTGATCAAGGTGCGGCGCGGGATCGTAATCGCGTGAGGCGTCGAGCGCATAGAGCAGATCGTCCGGCTTGATCGACGCCAGCCGGGCCTTCATTTGAACCGCGAGCCAGCGATCCGCCTCGTGGCGCGACGGAAGCGTCGACTGCCACTGGAGCGGCGCGCTGGTGACGAGCATCAGGACCTGCACCGCGGCCGTGAGGTCATTCGCGCGCAGATCGTCCATCATCATCGTCCGCCACACGCGGTTGCGCCCGGCGATCGCCGCCGGCGCGCTCGCCAGCGGCAGCAGTCCGTCCATCATTTGCGGCCAGCGCTCCCCCCACATCCAGGTGTGCATCCCTCCCATCGATGTCCCCATCACCAGGAACAGATGCTCGATCCCCAGCCCCTCGGTCACCAGCCGGTGCTGCAGCCCGATCATGTCGTCGTAGTCGTAGCGCGGGAATTTCTCATGCAGCCCATCGCTCGGTTTCGTCGACTGGCCGTGGCCGATGTTGTCGGGGATGATGATGAAGAACCGCGCCGCGTCGAGCAGCCCGCCCGGCGCGAAGAGCACGCCGGCAAAGTGATCGTTCAGGAACTGATGGAGCGATCCTCCCGTGCCGTGCAGGAGCAGCACCGCGTTGCCCGGCCGTTTCGTGCCGATGGTCGCGTAATGGATCCGCACCTCGGGCAAGCTCTCTCCCGACCGGAAATGGACGTCGCGGGCGATGAAATCTCCCTCCACCGGGGCGGGGAAATTCGCGGCCAGGGACGACGTGGCGAGCAGAAGTATGAAGAAACATCGCATCCGGTAAGCATAACTTGACCTCCCTTCCTCACCCGGCTACGCTGAGGTCAATCGATGACAAGCGATGGCCGGGTCGACGCGTTGATGGACGCCATCCGGCGGATTGTGCAGGCACTGCGCAGTTCGCATCGCGCGGCCGCCTATTTCAATCTGACCGGCGCGCAGTTGTTCGTGATCAACGCGCTCCACGATGCGCGCCGGCCGCTGAGCGTCCGCGAACTCGCCGCGCGCACGCGCACCGATCCGAGCACGGTCTCCGTAGTCGTCACCCGGCTGGTCAAACGCGGCCTGGTGCAGCGCGTGCGATCGGCCGACGACAACCGGCGCGTGGAGCTGTCGCTCACGCGCCGCGGTCTGGCCCTGCAACGAAAGGCGCCGACCACGCTCGCGCAGGAGCGCCTGCTCGATGCTCTGGACAACCTCTCGCCGCGCGATGCCGCCACCCTGCAGCGGCTGCTGACCCACATCGTCAACACCATGGGCGCCGCCGAGCAGCCGGTGGAAATGCTGTTCGACTCGCCCATTGCCCGCCGCGCGCGGCGATAGCCGGACCATCGGTGCCTCGTGGCGACGGAACTGGAGATCTCCACCAACGGCGACGTGCTGGTGATGACGCCGGTCCGTGATCGCGGGCGGCAACGGAAACTGAAAAAGATCCTCGAGGAACTCGACCACGAATATGGTGGAGTCTTTCGATGGCTGGCCGGGTCGTGGAGCCATCGTTCCTCACCGGACCCGCAGGTACGGCGGACAGAACGGCGTCCGTGACCTCGATCGGCGCCCTCGCCTGCACGCCGGCCTCTCTTGCGGTGGAACGGGATTCGGGTCCGCGCGGATCGGGACGACCTGTATCAGCTCGTCATCGGCGTCGCCGAGGGGAGCGTGAGCAAGGCGCAGGTGGCGGTGTATCTCGAAGAGAGCTCCGGTTAGATAGGGCCCGGGCTCGGGCGCGGGCTCGGGCCCGGGCGCGGGAGCATCACATCCCCATCTTTACCATCGGGTCCTTCGAGGTGATGTCGAAGGTGATCATGAAGCCGTTCGTGTTGTGGTACGCGAATGCTTTCTCCCCGAGTTTCCACGCCTCGATCTCGTTCGGCATCAGAACGAAACCGTCGTTGCGCGGGGCACCGATGTAGCGCAGGTTTCGGATCACCACCGGCTCGTTGCTGTTTCCCGGCAGACGCCTGAGGACGACCTCGGCGGCATTCCCGCCGTCGAGTTTCGCCGTGGCGCGATCCTTGTTTGCCGTCCAGTCGATCGGAGCATCCTTGCCGACTTTGAACTCTTTCATCGGAGTCGGATAGACGCGTGGAATGATGGCCAGGATTCCCTCGCGTTGCGCGGCGGTGACCGCGGGATCGAACGTGACGACGCCCCACTCGCCCGGCTCCGTGAGCTTGTTTCCGAGGTCGCCGGCAAACCAGAATTTGGCCCCGTCGAGTTTCGTGGTGCCGTAATGTCCGTGGTTCACGCGGAAGGCGAGATTCCCGCGGCAGTAGTGAACCGCCTGTCCCGTCGCGTGATCGTGATGCGCCGCCGGCTCGTCGTTGAAGTAGCACTGGCAGAACATCGGACAACTGCACGCCTCGATGATTGTGGCATTCAACGCCCAGTCGGCTTGCGCCTTGTTCGGTTCGTCGGCCGCCCCGGCGGCCAGGGGGAGGGAGAGGACCAACACGAGCACCGGGAGAACGGACTTTCTCATGAGCATTGCTCCTCCTATTTGTTATCAGCCGTTGGATGCGGAGGAGGCCCGCCGGTTACAGACATCGAGGATCCGTTCGCCGAGATCGGCGAGTTTCTTCTCACCGATTCCGTAGATTTCGGAAAGCTGTGCCAGGGTGGTGGGCCGCAGGCGGGCCACCTCGCGCAGGGAGCGGTCGCCCAGAATGATGTAGGGAGGGACGCCGCGCGCGGCGGCCAGCTCGCGGCGGAATTTGCGAAGCGATTCGAACAGCGCCTCGTCGACGCCCAGCCACGAATCTTCCTCATGCCGGCGGCGGGGCTTCTTCCGCGCGATCTGGACCAGCCGTACGCTCGACTCGCCGCGCAACACCGATCGCGACGACTCGGTCAGCTTCAGCACCGGATAGCGGTCGCCCTCCTGCGCCAGCAGGCCGTGGCCGATGAGCTGGAAAATCCAGTCGCGCAGCTCCGACTGGGCGTGGTCCTTGAGCAGTCCGTACGTGCTCAGGCCGTCGTGACCGAGGCCGCGGATGCGATCGGTGTCCTCGCCGCGCAGCACCGCGATCACGTGGCCCACACCGAACCGCTGTCCGACGCGCACCACGCACGACAGAATCTTCTGTGCGATCACGGTCGCCTCGCTGACCTCTTCGACGTCGCCGAGGCAGAGATCGCACGCGCCGCAGTTCGGATTGGGGTACTCCTCCCCGAAGTACCGCACCAGTGCGCGATGACGGCAGACCGCGCCGCGCGCGTAGCGATCGATCTCGTCGATGTGCCGCAGTGAGGTGCGAACAAACTCCGGGGCGACGCCGCCGCCCTCGGCCGCGCTTCGCTCCACGATCGACCGCCACAGCAGCACGTCGGCCGCCGAGTACAGCAGCACGCAGTCGGCCTCCAGCCCGTCCCGCCCTGCCCGCCCGGTCTCCTGCTGATAGTGCTCGATCGATTTGGGCAGTCCGGTGTGCAACACGAAGCGGATATTCGAGCGATCGATGCCCATGCCGAAGGCGATGGTGGCCACGACGACGTTGCACGACTCCTCGGCGAAGGCGTTCTGCGTCGCGGTGCGCTCGGCCGCGGCCAGCCCGGCGTGATATGGCCGCGCGTCGATGCCGCGCTTGCGCAGCGACGCCGTCAGCTCGTCGACGTCCTTTCTGCGGATGCAGTAAATGATTCCCGCCTCGCCGCTGTGCCGCTCGAGCAGCTCGAAGGTCTGCTTCAGCGGTTCGACGCGCGGCAGCACCCGATACGACAGGTTCGCCCGGTCGAAGCTGCCGACGAGGACCGCGGGGGTCTTCAAGC
>DASRFY010000052.1:0-4946 GCA_035651315.1 Burkholderiales bacterium | reverse complement strand
GCTGCTGACCGAACTGGAAGAGCGCTTCGGCGTGGCCATTCCTGATGACCGCTTCGTCGAGGCCACATCCATCAACGAACTCACCGCCCTGATGAGCGGACTGGCGGGCGAGCGCGCCGAAGATGCCGCCCGTGCTTGATCGCGCCGATGGCCCGTCGTTGCGCTCGGGCTTCTTGCGACAGGCTTCGGCGCAGCCCGACGCTCCCGCGATGGTGGTGCGCGGCACAACCTCTTCTTATGGTGGAACCGAGGAGACCGCCCGCCGCTGGGCGCAGGCAATCCTTGACGCCTGCGGCGCGCGCCCCGAGCGCGTGGGCCTCTTCGCCTATCGCAGCGCGGTGGCATACACGGGAACGCTGGCTGCGCTGTTCTCCGGCGCGACCTACGTCCCGCTGAATCCCACCTTTCCTGGGGAAAAATCTGCAGCGATGATCGCTGCCGCCGATCTGGATGCGGTCATCGTCGACAGCACCTGTCTGCCGCAAGTCGCCAAGCTGGGCGCGCTGTCGCAGCTTCCTCTGCTGATACCGGAAGCCGACATCGGCGAAATTCCCGGCATGTCGGGCCGCGTCTTCGGCAAGGCGGAACTCGATCGCCTCGCGCCACTGCAAAATCTTCCGCCGCTCACGCCTGACGACATCGCCTACCTGCTTTTCACCTCGGGGAGCACGGGCGCGCCCAAAGGGGTGCCGGTCACGCACGGCAACGCTGTGTACTTCATGGAGTTCATGTCGCGGCGCTACGGCATCGCGCCGCACGACCGCTTCTCGCAGACCTTTGATCAGACCTTCGACCTCTCGGTCTTCGACCTGTTTCTCGCCTGGAGCAACGGCGCGTGTGTCTACGGCATGACGCCCGTGGAGCTGCTGTCGCCGACGAAGTACATTATGCAGAATGAAATCACGGTGTGGTTCTCGGTGCCGTCGGTGCCGGCGCAGATGGGACGGCGCGGAACACTCTTGCCGAACAGCTTGCCCACATTGCGCTGGAGCTTGTTTTGCGGCGAGCCGCTCACGCAGCGCTCGGCTGAGCTGTGGCAGGCCGCGGCGCCCAACTCCGTGCTGGAAAATCTGTATGGGCCGACCGAGCTGACAATCGCGTGTTTCCTGCATCGCTGGGACCCGCAGCGCTCGCCCGCGATGTGCCGCAACGGCATCGTGCCCATCGGGCGTCCTTATGATGGCCTGGCGGCGGTGCTGGTCGACGAGCGGCTTGAGCCGGTCGCCGAAGGGCAGCTTGGCGAGCTCTGCGTTAACGGCCCGCAGACCACGCCGGGCTACTGGCGCGCGCCGGAGATCACGGTGGAACGCTACGTCGAGCTGCCGGTGGGACGCCACGCGAAGCGCCGGTTTTATCGCACCGGCGATCTGGTGGCGAAGCTGCCGGAGGGCGAATACGTCTTCATGGGGCGGGCCGACAATCAGATCAAAGTGCTCGGGCACCGCGTCGAGTTGGGCGAGATTGAAGCGGTGCTGCGCGCGCATCCCGGCGTGGAACACGCGGTGGCGATTGGCTGGCCGACGGTGGGAACGACGGCGGAAGGCATCGTAGCGTTTGTCTCCGGGAACGTCGGCGCGGTCGATGAGCTGCTCGCGCGGGCCAAAGCCGCCCTGCCGCCATATATCGTGCCACGACAGATCTATGTCGTCTCCGAGATGCCGCTCAACGCCAACGGCAAGATTGACCGGCGCGCTCTGCAGGAAAAGCTGGGAGAAGCAGTGGTCAGTGGGCAGAAAGGCAGTGGCCAGTGATCAGTGGTCAGTGACCAGAAAAACTGCCAATAGAAAGTGTCTCAGAGAGACAAAGACGTTTCCCTCAGGGGCTGAAGCCCGCATGGGGGCGGCCCTCTGCGGCACGGCTGAAGCCGTGCCCTTTCAAAGCCGATTTGTGAGGTACCAACTGCCCCCTGACCCCTGCCCCCTGGCCACTCGCCACTTTCTTACACTCCCGTCACCCGCCATCCCGCGCCGTGCACCTTGTGCCGGATGTTCAGCGTGATCAGCAATGCGGTCATGGCCTCGACGATGCGGGCGTTCTCCAGTTTGCCACCGTCGATGGCGCGCACCCCGGGAATTCTTACGGCCAGATCGGAGGCCACCTTGCGTGCGCGATCGTCGTCGCTGCAGACGATCACGTCGCAATCCACTTCGGCGTCGGCGTGGAGCACCGTCGACGACAGGCTGTGAAAGGCGGCGGCGACGGCAACGCTCTTGCCCACAATTTCCTGCGCCTGCTCCGCCGCCGAGCCCTCCCACACGCCCAGCAGGCGCGTCGGACGTCCGCCCACGGCAGCCGCCAGCGGCACAGTTGCGTCGATCAGCACCGTGCCCTGACGAAACGCCGGCTTGAGCTGCTTCAGCAGTTCGGCCTGGCCGGCGAAAGGAACGGTGAGTACCACAATGTCGCACATCTTAACCGCGACCGGATTCTCCACGCCTTCGACGCTGCCCACGGCGCCGGCTTTCTCGGCGATTTGCGCTGCCGCAGCCCGGGCGCGTTCGCCGTCACGGGAGCCGATCACCACCGACTCGCCCGCCCGCGCCCAGCGCAGCGCCAGTCCCGAGCCTTCGGGGCCGGTGCCTCCGACGATGGCGATCATGCCGCTTCTCCCGCGCGTAACGGAGTGGTTGTGGGATCGAAATATCGCGTGTAGAGCGTGTTGCGCTGCGCGGGTGTGCGGCCCAGCTCGCGAATGCGCTCCTGGAACTCCGCCGCCGAGACGTACTGGCCCGCAGTCGCGCCCGCCAGCCGCGAGATGTTTTCTTCGAACAGCGTGCCGCCGTAATCGTCAGCGCCGGCCAGCAGCACCAGCTGCGAGACTTCGCGGCCAAGCTTCACCCACGAGACCTGGATGTGATCGATCGATCCGGCCAGCACGATGCGCGCCAGCGCGTGCACCTTCATGTGCTCAGCCAATGTCGCGCCGCCGCGCGCGAGGCCCTGCGCGAACAGCAGCGTGTTGTCGTGAATGAAGCCCAGGGGCACGAACTCGGTGAAGCCGCCGGTGCGCGACTGGATCTCGCGCAGCAGCAGCAGCTGGTCGACCCAGTGTGCGGGCGTCTCGGCGTGGCCATACATCATGGTCGAGGTGCTGCGGATGCCGCACTGGTGCGCCGTCTCGATCACCTCGCGCCACTGCGCCGTCGTCAGCTTGTTGCGCGAGAGCACCTGCCGCACCTCGTCGTTGAGGATTTCGGCGGCGGTGCCGGGCAGCGTGTCCAGGCCGTTCGCCTTCAGCATCAGCAGATATTCGGGCACAGTCATCCCGGTGAGCTCGACCCCGTAGACCATTTCCATCGGTGAGAAGGCGTGCGCGTGCATCTTGGGCGTGGCCGATTTCACCGCGCGCAGGATGTCGCGATAGTAGAGCGGCGGCAGCTCGCGCGGCAGTCCGCCCTGAATGCAGACTTCGGTCGCGCCCCACTGCTCAGCCTCGCGGCACTTTTGCGCGACTTCGTCGAGCGAGAGGAAGTAGGCAGTCTGATGCCGCGGCCCAACGCCGAAGGCGCAAAACTTGCAGCCGACAAAACAAACATTGGTGAAGTTGATGTTGCGGGTGATGACGTAGCTGATCACGTCGCCGACCAGCCGGCGGCGGATTTCGTTGGCGGCAACCACCAGCCCGAAGAGATCGTCGCCTTCGCTTTGGGCGAGCGCCAGGCACTCGTCGCGGCCGAGCACGCCGCCATCGAGCGAGCAGAGGACCTCCTCAATCGCCGCTCTGACATTGTGGGACATCCGGCGGCGCGCGTCGGTCCAGTCCGCGTTTTGCAGCGTCTCCCGGTTGCACCAATTCAGACCTTGCATGTTCTTCCCTGTGGCCCTTCTAGCGGAACAGGTCCTTCTCTGCCGGACGCACCAGCTGGCGAGCCTTGCCGCGCCCGCGCCGGTACGAATAACCACGGATTATACAAGCGGGAATGCGCGCATTTTTACCGCACACCAGCCCCGCGGCCGATGCGAGTTCATCCGCGACGGCTTCTTCTGTTGCGTGCATGGTGTAACCGTATGCGTCGCGCCGGCCGCGGTGATCCACTATGGCCTTCATGCCGGCGACACCGATGGCGGCCTCGGTCAGGCCCTCGCGCCACGGGCGTCCGAAGCTGTCGGCGATGATGACGGGAACGTGCAGGCCGGTGCGCTTCTTCAGGCCGCGATGAATGCGGGCTGCCGATGCGTCAGGGTCGAGCGGCAGCAGCACTGCTGTTTCGCCTCCGTCGACGTTGGAGACATCCACGCCGCTATTGGCGCAGACAAAGCCGTGCGGCGTCTGGGTGATGAGAACATGCTGCTTGCGCACCACGCGCGCGGCTTCGCGCAGCGCCAGTTCAACCACCCTCGCATCGACGCGGTTGGCGGCAGCAATATTCCGCGCCGCCGCTGAAGGCTGCACGCTATCCAGGGCCACTCGGCGATCCTCGGCCTTGGAGACGATCTTGTGCTTCACCACCAGAATGTCGCCATCGCGCAACTCCAGGCGCGCCCGAACTAGCGCGTCAGCCACGAGGTCAGCGATCGGATCGCCGGCGCGAACCTCGCCGATGCCGCGCACGGGAATCGCGCGCAGTTCGTGCCCGGCGTCCGCGTCTTTCTCGTGGACGCGAGGACGGGCGGAATCTTGCCTCGCGCTCTTCACCCTGCGGCTTCCCATGCCTCGATTTCGCGGCCGCCAAATCCCCATGACCTGAGGAGACGTTGCGCGTGGGTTTCACCCTCGCGGGCGACGAGCAGCTCTAGCTCATGTGGGTTGTCGACATCGAGTCCGATGCCCGGCAGCTCGAGGATGATCAGCGGTTTCCCGGTGCGCCTCATTGCCTCGCAATGCGGAAGAAAGCTGTCGTTGCCGAAGCGCAGCGGAATGATCGACGCCGGGCGGCGCAGGATGCAGTTGCTGCCGCGGCGATCGTAGGCGGCCACGATGAGCGCTCCCTCCGCAGGCGCCTCGT
>DASRFY010000051.1:0-4844 GCA_035651315.1 Burkholderiales bacterium | reverse complement strand
TACGGATGCTCCCAGTCGCCCAGCACGCCGAGCCGGATGAAATCGCGGCGCTGACGGTCGATCTGCTGGGCGGCGTAGTCGCGGCACAGCTTGCGGAACTGCGCCGCGGGAATGTTCTTGCCGTGCGCCTTCTCGACCTGGTGCTCGATCGGCAGGCCGTGGCAATCCCAGCCGGGCACGTAAGGCGCATCGAAGCCGGCCAGGGTTTTCGATTTGACCACGATGTCCTTCAGGATCTTGTTCACCGCGTGGCCGATATGGATGTCGCCGTTCGCATACGGCGGACCGTCGTGCAGGATGAACTTCGGCCGGCCCTTGGCCCTGTCCCGGATGCGCTGGTAGAGCTTGCGCTGCTGCCAGTCCTTCACCCAGCCCGGCTCGCGCCTGGCGAGGTCGCCGCGCATCGGGAAAGCGGTGTCCGGAAGGTTCAGAGTGTGCCGGTAATCGCCCATGCGTCGTTCGCTGCCTGAGATTCAGTTCGAGGCCGCAGTCGCCGGCCGGTCGAAGTAGCGTCTTGCCGCTTCCACGTCGCGGCCGATCTGCGCCACCAGTTCGTCGACCGTTGCAAATTTCGCCTCGTCGCGCAGCTTGGTCAGGAAGCGCACCGTGATCCGCCTGCCGTAGATGCGACCGTCGAAGTCGAGCAGGTGCACTTCCAGCGTCGGCTGGCCGCCCTCCTTCACCGTCGGACGCAGGCCCAGGCTGGCCACGCCCGGATGTGGGTGGGGACCCACCCCCCCGACCTCGACCACGAAGATCCCGGTGAGCGGCGCTCTAAGGCGGTTCAGCCGCACGTTGGCGGTGGGATAGCCGAGCTTCTCACCGAGATTGTCGCCGCGCACGACGCGGCCGGTGATCGAATAGCGCCGTCCCAGCAGGCGATGCGCCTGCTCGAGGTCGCCCGCGTCCAGGCAGGCGCGCACTGCGGTGCTCGAAACCCGCATACCGTCGATCGCGACGCTGTGCATCGCGTGCACCTCGAAGCCGAACCGCGGCGCCAGCCGCTGCAACAGGCCGAAATCCCCGCTGCGCCGCGCACCGAAGCGGAAATCGTCCCCGACCAGCAACCACCGCGCGTCCAAGCCCCGCGCGAGCACGTCGGCCACGAATGCTTCCGCGGAAAGTTGGGCGAAGCGGTAGTCGAACCGTGCGACGTAGACGCGCTGCACGGCACACTGGGCGAGCAGCTCCAGTTTCTCGCGCAAGCTGGTAAGCCGCGCCGGCGCCTGATCGGGGGCGAAGAATTCCTGCGGCTGAGGCTCGAAGGTCAGCAGCGCCGCCGGCAAGCCCCTGGCGTGTGCGGCATCGCCCAGGCTGGCGAGCATCGCCCGGTGGCCGAGATGCACGCCGTCAAAATTGCCGATGGTCAGCGCGAGCGGCCGATCCGCCCGCTGCGGGACGCCCCGAAATACCTGCATGAACGGAATGAGGGAAATCGAGAAAAGCTTGAATTCTAGCGATTTTGACTACAACGTTGGCAGGTATTCCTCAACCGGGAAGGCGGTGCTGCTCCAATGCCCACGCGGCAATCATCGCCGTCAACTGCTGCGATTCGCCGATCGCCGGCGTCGTCCTGAGGACAACAGAAGGAAAACGCTCGCGCACGCGGGCAACCAGCGCGGGAAGGTCCTGCTTGAGATGTCCGCCCTGACCGAGAAACAGCGGCACCAGCGTCGCCCGCATGATGCCGTGCGATGAAAGCACGGCAACCGCCTCTTCAAGCGACGGGCGCGTATGCTCCAGAAAGGCGAGCTCCACCCGGATGCCCGGTGCAGCGGCGAGGACCTGCTCGCGGATGCGCTGGAACGGCCGCGACCACCCCGGATCGCGGGCTCCGTGCGCAAAAAGAATCAACGCATCCGTCATTGCCGGATTGTAGTGCGCACACGGACATTTTGGCCGCTCCCGCCTAGCGCCCCGCGCGCTCGGCGAACCGCACCTTTTCCTTTCGCTCGAACTGGGTGATCCGTCCCTCGTGGATCACGATCTCGATCGACCCGAAGCGAATCTCGCGCACCGCGCGCTCCAGCTCCAGCAGAAGTTCCGCGGTCAGCATCCCTGAAGCCAATGCCCGCTCGACGGCCTCGCTCATCGTCCTGTTCTCCCTCGAACGAACGGCATTGCCTAGCGGGCAGCAGTGCGCGGCAGAGGCATCTGCGCGCCGGCGTTCGAGGCCTCTTGGGCCGGCGCCTGAAGCAGTTGCCCGAACACTTCTCCAAGCAGCAGAATCGCGGGGCCATCGCCGCGCGAAGCCTCGCTCGGCTCACCGAGCCCGGCCAGCGATGTCGGACGAACGCGGCGCGAAGCAAGCGAGGCGTTCTGGACCGACACCGCCGGCGTGGTGGCGGGCATGCCGGCATCCTGCAGGGCCTGCGCAATCGCTGCGCCCTCGCCGGCGCCCATGTAGAGCGCGACCGTATCTGCCGCCATCGCTGCGCGAACCCAGTGCGAATCGCCTTCCCCCTTCGCCACCCGCGGCGTGACGAAAACAAGACTGCGGCTCAGTCCCCGCCTCGTCAGGGATGTGGACAGATCGGCGGCGGCGGCGAGCGCGGCGGTGACGCCGGGCACCACCTCGAAGGAAATTCCCGCCGACCGCAGCGCATCGATCTCCTCCTGTGCCCGGCCGAACACCATCGGATCGCCGCCCTTGAGGCGAACGACGCAGGCGTGCTTGTGCGCGGCCTCGACCAGACTGCGGTTGATGAAGCGCTGCTCGGTGGAAATGCCGCTGCAGCGCTTGCCGACCGCCACCTTGCGCGCGCGGGCGGCGAGCGCGAGGGTGTCCGGATGAATCAGCGCGTCATGAAATACGATGTCGGCCCGCTCGAGCAGCCGCACCGCCCGCAGCGTCAGCAAGTCCGGCGCACCGGGCCCTGCGCCGACGAGGTATACCGTGCCGGTACTGTTCACGCCGACTCCGTGAGTCGACGCTTGTTGCACACCGCACTCCCGCGCCCCTCTTCCGGCGGCCGGTCCTCGCCGCTGGTGATTCGCGCTCCAGTCACGACATCTGCCATTCGCCGGTTACCTCATCGGTCGAAATGCTTGCCTCATTCGATCAGACCGGCCGCCACCGTCGCGTTGGTCGCCTCATCGATGACGATGAAGCTGCCGGCCTGGCGGTTGACCCGGTACGGTTCATACGCCAGCGGTTGCGCCGTCTTCACCGGCACGCCTCCGATGTCGTTCAGGGTGAGCGTCGCGACAGGCTCCCGCGCGAGCGTATTGACGTTGGTTCGATAACGAGGGCTGCCGAGCAAGGCCTTGACCGTGCGCGTGCCGTGCTTGATCAGGTAACGCCCGCCCGCCGCGAGGGGCCGCTCGGCGAACCAGCACAACGTCGCCTCGAACTCCCGGCCCACCGCCGAGGCATGGGCCGCCTCGGCTAGCACGTCGCCGCGCGAGACGTCGATCTGATCCTCCAGAATGACGGTCACGGACTGCGGCGCATACGCCTTGCGCAGCTCGCCGTCGAAGGTGCGGATCTCGCGCACACGGCTGCGCTGCCCCGATGGCAGGACAACCACTTCGTCGCCGATGCCCACCGAACCCGATTCGATGCGCCCCGCATAGCCTCGGGCACCCTCGACGCCGCTGTCTCCCGGACGGGCGACCAGCTGAACCGGCAGGAAGAAATCCCCGTGGGAGGCGCAGCGACCCACCTCGGCGCACTCGAGGATCTCGATCAGCGTGGGGCCGCGGTACCAGGGCAATCGACTGCCGCGTTCCACCACCATGTCGCCGTTGAGTGCCGACACCGGCAACGCATCGACGCGCGCGAAATCCATGTCGCGCGCAAATGCCTCGAACTGAGCGCGGATGCCGGCAAACACGGCCTGCTCATAGCCCACCAGGTCCATCTTGTTGACGGCGAGCACGAGATGCGGGATCCGCAGCAGGCTGGAAATGAACGCGTGACGGCGTGATTGCGTAAGCAGTCCCTTGCGGGCGTCGACCAGGACGATGGCGAGATCCGCAGTGGATGCGCCGGTCACCATGTTGCGGGTGTACTGCTCGTGTCCGGGGGTGTCGGCGATGATGTACTTGCGCGTCGGCGTCGAAAAGTAACGATACGCGACGTCGATCGTGATTCCCTGCTCGCGCTCGGCGATCAGCCCGTCGGTGAGCAACGACAGGTCGAGCCCTTCCTGTCCACGGCTGCGTGAGGTGCGCTCCAGCGAGCTGAGCTGGTCCTCGAATATCGACTTGGTGTCGTGCAGCAGGCGGCCGATCAGCGTGCTCTTGCCGTCGTCCACGCTGCCGGCGGTGCTGAAGCGCAGAAGCCCCGTATCGACCGGGCGGATGTGCTCGATTGCGGACATATCAGAAATAGCCCTCTTTCTTGCGCAGCTCCATGGAGGCGTCCGACGTCTGGTCGTCCATGCGGGTTGCCCCGCGCTCGGTGATGCGGGTTGCGGCGGTCTCCTCGATGATCTGTTCCACCGTCCGCGCGGTCGATTCGACGGGGCAGGTGCAGGTCATGTCGCCCACGGTGCGAAAACGCACCGACCGCGCCTCGACCCGCTCGCCGGGGCGCGGCCGCACCAGGTGCGAAACGGGCAGCAGGCCGTTGGCCCGGAAGATGACCTCGCGTCGATGCGCGAAGTAGATCGAGGGGACCGCTAGATTCTCCCGAGCGATGTACTGCCAGACGTCCAGCTCGGTCCAGTTGCTGATCGGGAACACCCGGATGTTCTCGCCGGGATGGACGCGCGCGTTGTACAGGCTCCACAGCTCCGGACGCTGGCTCTTGGGATCCCATTGCCCGAACTCGTCGCGGAAGGAAAAGATCCGCTCCTTGGCGCGGGCCTTTTCCTCGTCGCGGCGCGCACCGCCGATGC
>DASRFY010000050.1:0-4874 GCA_035651315.1 Burkholderiales bacterium | reverse complement strand
AGGCGGCGCGCTCACCGCCGACGCCGCGGACGGCGCGGTCGTGGGCGACAGCAGCGCATGCGTGCCGAGCAGCGGCACGATCATCAGTGCGACGATGTTGATGATCTTGATCAGCGGATTGATCGCCGGACCGGCCGTGTCCTTGTACGGATCGCCCACCGTGTCGCCGGTGACCGCCGCCTTGTGCGCATCGGAGCCCTTGCCTCCGTAGTTGCCGTCCTCGATGTACTTCTTGGCGTTGTCCCACGCGCCGCCGCCGGTGGTCATCGAAATCGCGACGAAGAGCCCGGTGACGATGGTGCCGATCAGCAGCCCGCCAAGCGCCCGGGTGCCGGCCCCGGAACCCATCAGCCAGTTCATCACCACCACCAGGACGATCGGCACCAGCACCGGCAGCAGCGAGGGAACGATCATCTCCTTGATGGCGGCCTTGGTCAGCATATCGACCGCGCGCGAATAGTCGGGCTTGGTGCTGCCTTCCATGATGCCCTTGATCTCGCGGAACTGGCGGCGCACTTCGTTCACCACCGACCCGGCGGCGCGGCCCACCGCTTCCATCGCCATCGCGCCGAACAGATAGGGCACCAGCCCGCCGATGAACAAGCCGATGATCACCGCCGGGTCGGACAGAGTGAACTGCTGCAGCTTGCCGGCCGCCTCCAGGTTGTGGGTGTAGTCGGCGAACAGCACCAGCGCCGCCAGACCGGCGGAGCCGATCGCGTAGCCTTTGGTCACCGCCTTGGTGGTGTTGCCCACCGCATCCAGCGGATCGGTGATGTCGCGGATCTTGGACGGCAGATCCGCCATCTCGGCGATGCCGCCGGCGTTGTCGGTGATCGGGCCGTAGGCGTCCAGCGCCACGATGACGCCGGTCATCGACAGCATCGCCGTGGCGGCGATCGCGATTCCGTACAGGCCGGCGAGGGAAAATGCCGCCCAGATCGATGCACATACCGCCAGCACCGGCAGCGCGGTCGCCTTCATCGACACGCCCAGGCCCGCGATGATGTTGGTGGCATGGCCGGTCTGCGAGGCGGCGGCGACGTGGCGCACCGGCGAGTACTCGGTGGCGGTGTAGTACTCGGTGATGACCATCATCGCCGCGGTGAGCGCCAGGCCGATCAGCGCCGCACCGAACAGCGCGCCGACCTGGCCGGGCATCAGCCAGCGGGTGATGAACCAGAAGGCGATCGCGGCGAGCACCCCGGACACGATCACGCCCTTGTACAACGCGTTCATGATCTTGCCGCCCTCGGAGATCCTGACGAAGAAGGTGCCGATGATCGACGCGATGATCGACGCGCCGCCCAGCACCAGCGGATAGAGAATGGCGTTCGCGCCGGCGCTCTTCATCACCAGTCCGCCCAGCAGCATGGTGGCGACGATGGTCACCGCGTAGGTCTCGAACAGGTCGGCGGCCATCCCGGCGCAGTCGCCGACGTTGTCTCCGACGTTGTCGGCGATCACGGCGGGGTTGCGCGGGTCGTCTTCGGGAATGCCCGCTTCCACCTTGCCGACCAGGTCGGCGCCGACGTCGGCGCCCTTGGTGAAGATGCCCCCGCCCAGGCGCGCGAAGATCGAGATCAGCGATCCGCCGAAGGCAAGCCCCACCAGCGCATGCAGCGCGCGACCCGCATCGGTGAGGCTGGAGGCGATCCAGTAATAGCCCGCTACGCCGAGCAGACCCAGGCCCACCACCAGCATGCCGGTGATCGCACCGCCGCGGAAGGCCACATTGAGCGCGGCGTTCATGCCATTGTTCGCTGCTTCCGCGGTGCGCACGTTGGCGCGCACCGAGATCGACATGCCGATGTAACCGGCGGCGCCGGAGAAGATCGCGCCGACGACGAAGCCGAGCGCGGTGGCCCAGTTCAGGCCGAAACCGAGCACCAGAAACAGCACCACGCCGACGAAGCCGATGGTGGTGTACTGCCGGTTCAGGTACGCCTTGGCGCCCTGCTGGACTGCGGCGGCGATCTCCTGCATGCGCGGGTTGCCGGCCGGCTGCTTGAGCACCCAGCTGATCGAAATCCACCCGTAGGCGAGCGCGACGAGCGCGCAGACCAGCGCGATGAACAATCCTGAAGACATGGAGTCCCCCTAAGTTATGGAAGGGCCGAGATGGGTCGGCCCCTGACCCTGGAACGTTACGAGAATGTCGAACCGCGGCCGCTCCCCGGGCAGTGGGCCGCGGCGGGCCAGCGCGCGATTGTAACCGAGATTATTTGCGCGATAGAACGCCCTGAGGGGCTCACAACTTGAATTCGGTGGCGAGCCTTCGGGCGACGGAGACGTTTTTCAGGGATACGTACTGCGGCAGGCCGTTCCGGTACGGCGGATAGGCCTCTCCCTGGATCAGCGGCGACAGATACTGGCGACACCTGGCGGTGATGCCGAAGCCGTCCTCGGAGATGAAGTCGCGCGGCATCTTCTTCTCGACGTTGGCGACGTCCTTCAGGTCCGCCACGCCGATCGTCCATTTGTAGGGTTTACCGGACTTGCGCACGATGGTCGGCATGACCGCGTTCCTGCCTTTGAGGGCAAGCTCCACTGCCGCCTTGCCCACCGCGTAGGCCTGGTCGAGGTCGGTCTTGGAGGCGATATGGCGGGCCGAGCGCTGCAGGTAGTCGGCCACGCCCCAGTGGTATTTCAGCTTCAGCCCCTCCCTGACGATGCCCGCCACCACCGGCGCCACGCCGCCGAGCTGGGCGTGGCCGAACGAGTCGCGCAGTCCCTGATCGGAAAGGAACTTGCCGTCCGCATCCTTGACGCCCTCGGAGACGACCACCGAGCAGTAACCGTAGCGCTTCACCAGCGCGCCGACATGGTCGAGGAACTTCGCCCTGTCGAACGGCACTTCCGGAAACAGGATCGCGATCGGCAGCTCGCCCTCCGTCCCGGCCGCGAGCCCGCCCGCGGCCGCGATCCAGCCGGCGTGCCGGCCCATGACCTCGAGGACGAAGACCTTGGTCGAGGTCTTGGCCATGCTCGCCACGTCGAAGCTCGCCTCGCGCACCGACACGGCGACGTACTTCGCCACCGAACCGAAGCCGGGGCAGCAGTCGGTGATCGGCAGATCGTTGTCGACCGTCTTCGGCACGTGGATCGCGCGGATCGGGTAGCCCATCGACTCGGAGAGCTGCGATACCTTCAGGCAGGTGTCGGCGGAGTCGCCGCCGCCGTTGTAGAAGAAGTAGCCGATGTGGTGCGCGAGAAAGACTTCGATCAGGCGCTCGTACTGCGCGCGGCTCTCATCCAGGCTCTTCAGCCTGTAACGACAGGAACCGAATGCGCCCGCCGGCGTGTGCTTGAGCGCGGCGATCGCCGCGGCGGATTCCCTGCCGGTGTCGATCAGGTCTTCCGTGAGCGCGCCGATGATGCCGTTGCGGCCGGCGTAAACCTTGCCGATCCTGTCCTTGTGCCTGCGCGCGGTCTCGATGACGCCGGCGGCGGAGGCGTTGATGACGGCGGTCACCCCGCCGGACTGGGCGTAGAACGCGTTCATTTTCGCCATGGTGAACCTCCGAAAGCAGTCACCACGGAGGTCACGGGGAACGCGGAGGAAAGTCGAAAACTGAACAAATGAACCACCAAGATCACCAAGGCACCAAGAAAGACAAGTCACTGTTCAAGATTTTTCTTGGTGAGCTTGGTGTGCTTGGTGGTTCTCGTCTTGTTTTGGGTTTTTCTCCGTGTCCTCCGTGTCCTCCGTGGTTCAGGATTTGTCGGCGCTACTTCAGCGCGGCGAAGATCCGGTCGCGGATCGATTCCACCGACCCCACGCCCGGAATGCGCACGTATCTCGGCGCGCCCGGCGCGCCGCTGTCGGCCCATCTCGAGTAGTAGTCGACGAGCTGCTTGGTCTGGGAGTGGTATACCTCCAGGCGACGGCGCACGGTTTCTTCCCGGTCATCGTCGCGCTGGACGAGCGGTTCCCCGGTGATGTCGTCCTTCCCCTCGATCCTGGGCTGATTGAACGCCACGTGGTAGGTTCGGCCGGACGCGGGGTGCACGCGCCGACCGGACAGGCGCCTGACGATCTCCGCGTCTTCGACGTCGATTTCGACCACGTAATCGAGGTTGACTCCCGCGACCTTCATCGCATCGGCCTGAGGAATCGTGCGCGGGAAACCGTCGAAAAGAAAACCTTTTGCGCAATCCGGCTGCCGGATGCGTTCCTTCACCAGACCGATGATGACGTCATCGGGCACCAGCGCGCCCGCGTCCATGAATTTCTTCGCCTGCAGGCCGAGCGGGGTGCCGGCCTTGACTGCGGCGCGCAGCATGTCGCCGGTGGAGATCTGCGGAATACCGAATCGCTGCGTGACGAACGCGGCCTGCGTGCCTTTTCCGGCGCCGGGTGCGCCGAGCAATATCAATCTCATGACGTTCCTGTGAGGGACAGCGGCCCGCGTGCGCAGGAAGGAAGGGCTTTCGGGGCCGAATTATAACCGCGAGAAGGCACGCCGCATCTTCTCCAGGTCCTCCAGCGTGTCCACGCCAGGCTCCGGCGCCTCGCGCGTCACGGCGCAGGCGATGCGGAAGCCGTGCGCCAGCGCGCGCAATTGCTCCAGCGACTCGATGCGCTCGATCGCGGCCGGTGCGAGCCGCGCGTAGTTGCGCAGGAAGCCGCAGCGATACGCGTACAGACCCAGATGCCGGAACGCAGGCAGTCCCTCGGGCAGGCTGCCGCGGTCCCTGGCGAAGGCGTCGCGCGCCCACGGGATCGGCGCGCGAGAGAAGTAGAGCGCGTAGCCGCGTTCGTCCATGACCACCTTGACGACGTTCGGGTCGAACATCTCCCGCGCGTCGTGGATCGGGTGGCAGGCGGTGGCAATGGCGGCCTCGGCGTGGGTCGACAACTCGGTTGCAAC
>DASRFY010000049.1:0-2646 GCA_035651315.1 Burkholderiales bacterium | reverse complement strand
CGCCGATATCGTCGCGGCGTTCACCGACTGGCAGCGTCCAGAGCTCGAGCTCACCGATGTCGCAACGCGCGACGAATGCCGCCGGCTGCTGGAGCGCGAAGCGCGACTGTTGGATGAGGCACGCTTCGAGGAGTGGCTCGCGCTCTACGCCGAGCAGTGCATCGTCTGGGTGCCGGCGGCCGAGCGGCCGGGCGACCCCCGCCGCGAGGTGACGGTGTTCTTCGACGATCGCCAGCGCCTGCAGGACCGCATTTTTCGCCTGCGCACCGGCAAGGCATGGTCGCAGGTGCCACCGAGCCGGACCGTGCGGATGGTGAGCAACGTCGAAGTGTTTCGCGCCGCGGAAAGGCTGATGGTGCGCTCCAACCTGCTCCTGACCGAGTTCCGGGCCGGCGAGACGCGCACGCTCGCCGCCTGGTGCGCGCACCGCCTCGCCAGTGGCAAAATCGAAGCGAAGCAGATCAACCTGCTCGAGCGCGACCAAAGCCTGCGCAATCCGAGCGCGCTGTTTTAGGAGGAGAGCGATGTTCGTCCGCAATGCCTGGTACGTCGCCGCCTGGGATCACGAGATCGGGCGCAACATGTTCCGGCGCATCATCCTCGATGAGCCGGTCGTCCTGTTCCGCACCATGGAGGGAAAAGCCGTCGCGCTGGAGGACCGCTGCTGCCACCGGCAGGCGCCGCTCTCGATGGGCAAGCTGGTCGGCAACATCGTCCACTGCCCCTACCATGGGCTGCAGTACGACCCGACCGGCGCCTGCGTGAAGATCCCGAGCCAGGACCGCATCCCGCCCAGCGCGAAAGTGAGGTCGTATCCGGTCGTCGAGAAGAACCACTGGATCTGGATCTGGACGGGCGATCCCGCCAAGGCGGACCCGAGCAAGATCGAGGATTTCCACTGGCTCGACGACCCGAACTGGCGCTTCGGCGGCAATTACCTGCATGTCGATGCGAACTATCTGTTGCTGGTTGAAAACCTGCTCGACACCACGCACCTGCCCTTCCTGCATCCCGACACGCTCGGCACCGACGCTTTCGCGCGCTCCGAATTCCAGGTATCGCGGGACGGCGATCGCATCCGCGTCGAGCGTTACTTGATGGACAAGCCGCCCGCGCCGTTCCACAAGCAGATGGGCGATTTTCCCGACGGCCTGAACGTCGACCGCTGGCAGATCACGCACTTCGGGCCGCCCTGCTTCGTCAAGCTCGACATCGGTTCAGCGCCTGCCGGGTTGGGCATGCGGCAGGCGAGCGACCGCAGCCGCTGGATGGGGATGTGGAACCTGAACGCGATCACGCCGGAGACCGAGAAGACCGCGCACTACTTCTTCGCGCAGGCCTACAACTTCAAGCTCGACCAGAAATGGCTCTCGGACATGCTGCGCGTGCAGATCCGCGACATCTTCCTGCAGGACATGGCGATGGTGAAGGCGCAGCAGCAGAACATGGACCTCGGCCCGAGCCCGGTCGTCAACCTTGGACAGGACAAGGCTTGGGTCGCGATGCGGCAGATCGTCGATCGTCTCGTGAAGGAAGAGCGCGAGACCGCTAAAGCTGCTTAGCCCGGCTCGGGCCCGAGATGCTGGGCAACGTGCGGGGACGGTGATTAGCTGCGCGCCGCGCCCCTGCCCGCCTGACGACCGAACAGGGCGCCCGATACAAGGCCTGTGCCGCTCGGGTAGTTGAAGTAGAAAAGCCCACCGACCATCTCGCCCGCGCAGAACAGTCCCGGAATGGGCTTGAGGGTCACGTCGAGCACTTGGCCGTTCGCCGGATCGATGCGCAAACCGCCGAAGGTGAACGTGATGCCACAGGTCGTCGCGTAGGCCTCGTAGGGCGCTGTATCGAGCGCCTGCGCCCAGTTGGATTTCGGCGGCTCGATACCGACGGTGCCACGCCCGTCTTTGATCGTATGCTCGAAAGGCACTTCGGTGCGAACGGCGGCATTGAAAGCGCGCACTGTTTGCAGGAACGCCGTCGGATTGACGCCTTCGAGCTTGCCCGCGAGCTCTTCCAGCGAGCTCGCCGCCACCTTGGTCATCATGCGCATGCGGTATTCCGGGCGCAGGAGCCGCGTCACCTTGGCGTCGAACACCTGCCAAGCGAACTGGCCGGGCTGCTTCAGCACTTCGCCGCCGTATTTCGCGTACGTGAATGAATGGAAGTCGGCGCCCTCGTCGACGAAGCGCTTGCCGTTCGCGTTGATGAGCAGTCCGAAGATGTAGCTGTGCTTCTGGAACTGATCGCCGACGGTCAGGTCGCCGAACTCAGGCGCGTTCAGGTCCCAGCCCGTGGCGTGGCAGCCGGACCAGTTGCCGTACGGAGCGGCACCGATGTCGAGTGCCATCCTCAGGCCGTCGCCCTGGTTGTAGCGCGAACCGCGCACCTTGGCGAGCTCCCATCCCGGTCCGAGGTAACGCGCGCGCATCTCCGGATTCGCTTCGAAGCCGCCGCACGCGAGCACCACCGCCTTCGCACGGAACTCTGCTGTTCTGCCATTTGTGCTTGCCTGCACGCCGACCACGCGATCGCCGTCCTGGATCAGACGTTTGACGCGTGTCGAGTAGAGCACCTTGATTCCCGCCGCGGCAGCCGCCTTGTCGAGCGCCTGCACGAGGCCCGCGCCGCCGCCGGATACCTCGATCG
>DASRFY010000048.1:0-11535 GCA_035651315.1 Burkholderiales bacterium | reverse complement strand
ACCGTAGTCGCGGAAGGCGTCGAGAATCGATCGCAGCTCGAGTTCCTGCGCGGCGTGGGCTGCGACGCCTTCCAGGGCTATTTCGGCGGCCGGCCGGTGGACGCAGCCGAGTTCGCGCGGGCGCTTGGCGGGCGGTGAGTGCCTAATTTAGTGATCAAGGCTGGATGGGGAGGCGGCGATCAGCGGACGAAACAGCAGACCCGTCCCTTCGCCGCCGTCGTATCCGAGCCCGGACGCTCAATCACCCAATCGCCCGATCACCCAATCACGTCTTCACCTTGCGCAACGCCCGCACGCACGCCTCCCGCGCCTCCTCGCTGAAGCATACGCAGCGCACCTCCGCAAGCGTCGTGTCGGTGGCGAGGAAGGCCGCGATCGAAGTCAACGCAACCTCGCACGCCTCGTTGATCGGATAGCCGTACGCGCCGGTGCTGATCTGCGGAAACGCGATGCTGCGCACGCCATGCTCGACCGCGAGTTTCAGACTGTTGCGATAGCAGGCGGCAAGCAGGGACGCTTCGCCGCTTTGTCCTCCGCGCCAGACCGGACCGACGGTGTGGATCACCCACTTGGCAGGCAGCCGAAAGCCGGGGGTGATGCGCGCCTCGCCGGTCGGACAGCCGCCCAACGTCCGGCAGAATGCCAGCAGCTCGGGGCCGGCCGCGCGGTGGATCGCGCCGTCCACCCCGCCCCCGCCGAGCAGGCTGGTGTTGGCGGCGTTGACGATGGCGTCCACTTGCTGCCGGGTGATGTCGCCGAGGACGATGCGGATGCGATGCGGCATGCCTTCCAGCATACCCTGACTGCGGCGCTGCGCGCATTTTGCCCTCTGCCTATAATCTGGACCCGACCCGAGACAGCCATGAACACCGTGACACACGCAGCGAAGATCCTCGTGGTGGACGATGATCAGAGATTGCGCGACCTGCTCGACCGCTATCTGGCGGAACAGGGCTTCGGCGTGCAGACGGTATCGAGCGGCGCCGCGATGGATCGCCTCATCGGACGGGAGGCCTTCGACATGATCATCCTCGACCTGATGCTTCCGGGCGAGGACGGCATGTCCATCTGCAAGCGCCTGCGCGCGGGCGGCAAGCGCATGCCGATCATCATGCTCACGGCCAAGGGCGACGAGGTGGACCGCATCGCCGGCCTCGACCTCGGTGCGGACGACTATCTGCCCAAGCCGTTCAATCCGCGAGAACTGGTCGCGCGAATCAACGCCGTGCTGCGCCGCCAGTCGCCCGCCTCCGCCGTTCCCGGTGCGCCGGACGAGAGCATGGCGCCGGTCAGATTCGGCCCCTTCGAGCTCAATATCGCCAACCGCACGCTGACCAGGGACGGCAAGGCGGTCGGACTGACTACCGGCGAGTTCGCCATGCTCAAGGCGCTGGTTGCGCATCCGCGTGTGCCGCTGTCGCGCGACCGGCTGATGGAGCTGGCGCGCGGCCGCGAATACGGCGTGTTCGACCGCTCCATCGACGTGCAGGTCTCGCGGCTGAGAAAGCTGATCGAGGAAGACCCCGCCAGGCCGCGCTACATCCAGACGGTATGGGGCGTAGGCTACGTGTTCGTGCCCGACGACAGCAAATGAAGTGGCTGCCGCAGTCCCTGCTCGCCCGCTCGGTGCTGCTGATCGCGGCGCTGCTGGTGGCGAGCCAGTTTATCTGGTTCGAGCTGTATCGCAGCTATAACGTCCGCGCCCAGTCGGAATATCTGGCCAATCAGATCACCGGCGTGCTCTCCACGGTGAGCGCGGCGCTGGAAACGATGTCGCCGGCCGCGCGCAGGCGCTTTTCGGAGCGCCTGCCCACGCAGCAGAACATCCGCCTGCTGCCCGCGACCGTCTGGGACAACAACGAAGTCTCGCTGCCGCAGTCGCCCCTGCTGAAGGCGATCGGCGAGCACCTCAAGCAGGACTTCTCCGGCGATGCGCAGGCGGTGATCCTGCTCGAGGACGCCACCCACGCCCTGTGGATCAAGATCAAGGTGCGCAACCAGGCCTACTGGGTGGTATTCCCGCCGGATGCGCGGGGCTCGGCGCAGGCATGGGCCTGGACCGGCTGGTCGGTATTCGGGCTCACCCTGGCGGTGATCGGCGGTGCGGTCCTGATGCTGCGTGTGAACCGCCCGCTGCGGGCGCTGGCCGACGCGGCGGAGAAGATCGGTGCCGGGAAAATTCCGCCGCCGCTGGAAGAAAGAGGGCCGACCGAGATCCGCACGCTCTCGCGCGCGTTCAACCACATGTCGGCAAACCTCAAACAGCTCGACCAGGACCGGGCCATGCTGCTCGCCGGCATCTCCCACGACCTGCGCACCCCGCTGTCCCGCCTGCGCCTCGGCGTGGAGATGCTGGACGAGAGCGACGAGAGCCTGCGCGCCGGCATGATCCAGGACATCGAGGACATGGATGCGATCATCAACCAGTTCCTCGATTTCGTGCGCGAAGGCGGAGCCGAGCCGGCGCGCGAGGGCGAAGACCTCAATCACATCGTCTCCGCGGTGTGCGACCGCTATGCGCTCCTGGGCAGCCGCGTCACCACGCACCTCGGCGCGATTCCGCCGATGAAGCTGAAGCCGGTCGCCACGCAACGCATGGTCACCAACCTGGTGGACAACGCCGTGCGCTACGGCGGCGGGGAGATCGAAGTGTGTACCGAGCAGACGGCGGATCGCGCGGTGCTGCGCGTGCTCGACCGCGGTCCGGGCATTCCGGAGGATCAGCTCGAGCAGGTGCTGCGCCCCTTCACGCGACTCGAAGCTTCCCGCGGCGGCGGGACGGGGTCGGGCCTGGGGCTTGCGATCGTGGACCGCGCCGCGCGCATTCAGGGCGGGGAAGTCAGACTGCTGCCGCGTGACGGCGGCGGGCTGGAAGCGAGGGTCGAGCTGCCGATCGAACAGAAGGCGGCCTGAGGGGCCGCTTTCAGCGCAACGGCCAGCTTCCGATCTCGGTGTAGTTCGATCCCTGCGACGAAATCTGCGACTGCACCAGCACGAACCGCTCCACCCGCCACCGGATCGGCTCGCTCGGCCGCCAATCCAGTTCCCGGCACGTCGCACGCCGCAGCAACGTGATATGCGGCAGATACGGCCGCGTGTCGACGCGAAAACCTTCCGCCCGCAGATTCATCGCGAGCCCGCCGTAGAGTTCGAGCAGGGCGGCAGGCACCGTCTCCGGCGAAGCCCAGGCCACTGCGTTGTGCGGCCAGCAACCCACGCTGTCGATCGCGAGATCGAACGCCCGGCCGGACTGTCCGGCGCCGATCGCCTGCAGCGCCGGCAGGCGCGAAACGGGAACTTCGCCGACAAAGGCAAGCGTCAGATGGATCGTCGCGGCTTGCGGAGACTTTCCGTGCAACTTGCGCTGCAGGCGGCTTGCCCAATCCGCGAGCGCCGCCTGCACGCCGGCACCGGGCCATAGCGCAAAGAAGACGCGGCGTTGCTCTTCGCTCACGCCGAATCCAGGAGCACGATCGCTTCCGCCGCGATGCCTTCGCCGCGGCCCACGAAACCGAGATATTCGGTGGTCTTTGCCTTGACGCTCACTTGCGCCGCGGCGACGCCGAGATCGGCCGCGATATTGGCGATCATCGCCGGAACGTGCGGCGCCATTTTCGGCAGTTGCGCGATGATGGTCGAATCGACGTTGACGACCTTGTAGCCCTGCCGTGCGACGAGCCGCGCGACCTCGCGCAGCAGCACGCGGCTGTCGGCGCCGGCATAGGCCGGATCGCTGTCCGGGAAATGCCGGCCCATGTCCCCCAGCCCCGCGGCGCCGAGCAGCGCGTCGCACAGCGCGTGCAGCAGCACGTCCGCGTCCGAATGTCCCGCCAGCCCCTTCTCGAACGGGATGTTCACCCCGCCGAGGATGAGCGGCCGGCGCGCGACCAGCGCGTGCACATCAAATCCCTGCCCGATTTTCATTCATCAACCCTTTCACCACCAGGACACAGAGGCACAGAGCTTTTCAAAAGACCAGCCAACCACCAAGAGCACCAGGCACACCAAGAATTGCGCTAAGGAATCGTGTTTTTTGGCGCCCTTCGTGTCCTTGGTGGTTATATCGCTTTTCTCTGTGCCTCTGTGGTTCAATCGGCCTGTCTGTAGCGCAGTATCGCCTCGGCGAACTCGAGGTCTTCGGGAAACGTGACCTTGAGGTTCATCACGCTCGACTCGACGAGCATCGGCTTCGCCCCTGATCGTTCGACCGCGTAGGCCTCGTCGGTCGCCAGCGCGGGATCGATCGCGGCGAGCGCGCGCACGAGCACCCCGCGCCGGAACATCTGCGGCGTCTGCGCCTGCCACAGCCCTTCGCGCAACTCGGTCGCCACGATGCGCGCATCCGCGTCGCCGCGCTTGAGCGTGTCCGCGACCCGCACCGCGAGCAGCCCCCCGACCGCGTCGTGTTCCACCGCGCCGATCAGTCGGTCGAGCAGCGTGCTCGTCAGGCAGGGCCGGGCGGCGTCGTGCACCAGCACCCAGTCTTCGTTGCCCACCTCGCCTTCCATCGCCTCCAGGCCGTTGGCCACGCTTTCCGCCCGCGCCGGGCCGCCGACGTGCAGCACGTCGAGCTTGGGCGCGAACGCCGACCAGTCGAAACGGTCGAACCATGCGTCGTCGCGGGACAGAACGAGATAGACGCGTTCGATGCGAGCGTGCCCCGCGAGCACGGCCACGGCGTGCGCGAGCATCGGGCGACCGAGCAATGGCAGATACTGCTTCGGACGCTGGTTACCGATACGCGATCCGGTACCGGCCGCAGGGATCAGGGCCACGCAGCGTGACATGGGTCGGGAAGGGAAGGGTCGGCCGCTATTATCCCGGCCGGCCGCGCCGTCCGGCAACAAACCCTGCCGCTTCGCTCCTCTATAATTGCCGCCTTTTCCGCTCATGCCAGTCCTGCCTCACCCGCTACGACCCGGCGAACGGCTT
This sequence comes from Burkholderiales bacterium, assembly GCA_035651315.1. Taxonomy (GTDB): domain Bacteria; phylum Pseudomonadota; class Gammaproteobacteria; order Burkholderiales; family Eutrophovitaceae; genus DASRFY01. Next base: position 6,603 of record DASRFY010000048.1, on the reverse strand, counting down.
CGAATGTGCAAGCCCGCCGGCTCCGCCGATGCCCTGCTCGCCTCGCGCCTGACGCGCGAAGCGCGGCCGCTGCTCGTCCTCACGCCGGGCGCAGCCGATGCCCAGCGCATCGCCGAGGAGTTGCGCTTTTTCGCCCCGGACCGGCGCGTGCACCTGTTCCCGGACTGGGAAACGCTGCCCTACGACGCGTTCTCGCCGCACCAGGACCTGGTGTCGGAGCGCTTGGAGACGCTGCACCACATCAGCCGCGACGAGTGCGACGCGGTGGTAGTGCCGGTGACCACCATGCTGTACCGGCTGCCGCCGACCTCCTATCTCGCCGCCTATACCTTCTTTCTGAAGAAAGGCGACCGGCTGCCCGCCGAGCTGCTGTCGCGACAGCTCGTGCTCGCCGGCTACAGTCACGTGAGCCAGGTCGTGGGGCCGGGCGAATACAGCGTGCGCGGCGGGGTGATCGATCTGTTCCCGATGGGCAGCGCGGTGCCGTATCGCATCGACCTGTTCGACGAGGAGATCGAGAGCATCCGCACGTTCGACGTCGATACCCAGCGCAGCATCTACAAGGTGCAGGAAGTCAGACTGCTGCCGGCGCGGGAGTTCCCGACCGATGACAAGGCGCGGACCACGTTCCGCGGCCGCTTCCGGGAGGTCTTCGAGGGCGATCCGGCCCGCAGACGCATCTACAAGGACGTCTCGCAGGGTGTGATGCCCGCGGGAATCGAGTATTACCTGCCGTTGTTCTTCGAACAGACCGCCACGCTCGCCGACTATCTTCCGCAAGGTTCGACCGTCCTCGCCTGCGGCGACGTGGGCGCCGCGGTGCGCAAGTTCTGGGACGACACGCAGTCGCGCTACCGGCTTCTAGCCGGCGACCCGGACCGCCCGCTGCTGCCGCCGGCAAGCCTGTTCCTGCGCGAGGACGAGCTGTTCGGCGCGATCAAGGCATTCGCGCGCATCGAGCTTGCCGACGAGGAAGGCGACAGGCAGCCGGTGTCGCGCACGCCGCCGTCGCTGGCGGTGGACCGTCGCGCGGAAGACCCGCTGGCCGCGTTGAAGGGTTTCATCGAGGTCCACTCCGGGCGCGTGCTGCTGCTCGCCGACGGCCTGGGCCGGCGCGAGACGCTGCTGTCCCTGCTGCACGAATACGGCCTGCAACCGCAGGTGGTCGATGGCTGGGATGCCTTCAACGCCTCCCCCGCCCGGCTCGCGTTGACGGTCGGGCCGTTGCGCGAGGGTTTCATCGACGCGGAATCGAACGTCGCCCTGCTCACCGAGAACGAGCTCTATCCTTCCCAGGCCCGCACGCGCACGACCCGCGAACGCCGCGTGTCGGCGGAGAACGTGCTGCGCGACCTTTCCGAGGTGCGCCCCGGCGACCCGGTGGTGCACGCGCAGCACGGCATCGGACGCTACCGGGGCCTCGCGACCATGGACCTCGGCGACGGCCCCAACGAGTTCCTGACGCTGGAGTACGAGGGCGGCGACAAGCTCTACGTGCCGGTGTCGCAGCTGGAAGCGATCAGCCGCTACAGCGGCGCGTCCCCGGAGGCAGCGCCGCTGCACAAGCTCGGCAGCGGGCAATGGGACAAGGCCAGGCGTCGCGCCGCCCAGCAGGTGCGCGACACCGCGGCGGAGCTCCTCGATCTCTATGCCCAGCGCGCCGCGCGCAAGGGCTACGCGTTCAAGATCAGGCAGCACGACTACGAGGCATTCTGCGCCGGCTTTCCGTTCGAGGAGACGCCGGACCAGGCTGCGGCGATCGGAGCGACGCTCAACGACCTGCGTTCCGGCAAGCCGATGGACCGCCTGATCTGCGGCGACGTCGGCTTCGGCAAGACCGAAGTCGCGCTGCGCGCGGCATTCGTCGCGGTGGCGGACGGCAAGCAGGTGGCGGTGCTGGTGCCGACCACGCTGCTCGCCGAACAGCATATGCAGACCTTCTCCGACCGCTTCGCGGACTGGCCGGTCAAGATCGCCGAGCTTTCGCGCTTCCGCACCGGCAGGGAAACCGAGAGCGCGCTGCAGGGTCTGGCGGAGGGCCGCGTCGACATCGCGATCGGCACCCACAAGCTGCTGCAGCGGGGGGTGAAATTCAAGAACCTGGGCTTGGTCATCATCGACGAAGAGCACCGCTTCGGCGTGCGGCACAAGGAACGCCTCAAGGCCCTGCGCGCCGAGGTGGATGTGCTGACCCTCACCGCCACACCCATCCCGCGCACCCTGGCGATGTCTCTCGAGGGACTGCGCGACTTCTCGGTCATCGCCACCGCGCCGCAGCGGCGCCTGTCGATCAAGACCTTCGTCTCGCCCTTCGGCGAAGGGCTGATCCGGGAGGCCGCATTGCGCGAGCTGAAGCGCGGCGGGCAGATCTACTTTCTGCACAACGAGATCGAGACCATCCGCCGCATGGAGGAGCGCCTCGTGCGGCTGCTGCCCGAGGCGCGCATCCGCATCGCCCACGGCCAGATGCCGGAACGCGACCTGGAACTTGCGATGCGCGACTTCTACCAGCAGCGCTTCAACCTGCTGCTGTGCACGACCATCATCGAGACCGGCATCGACGTGCCGAGCGCCAACACCATCATCATCAACCGCGCGGACCGCTTCGGTCTGGCGCAGTTGCACCAGCTGCGCGGTCGCGTCGGCCGCTCGCACCACCAGGCCTACGCCTACCTGCTCATCCCGGACGAGGAGGCGCTGCGCGGCCAGGCGCGGAAGCGACTGGAGGCGATCCAGATGATGGAGGAGCTGGGCTCGGGGTTCTACCTGGCAATGCACGACCTCGAGATCCGCGGCGCGGGCGAGGTGCTCGGCGAATCGCAGAGCGGCGAAATGCAGGAAGTCGGCTTCGCGCTGTACACCGAGATGCTGAACGCCGCGGTGCGCGCGCTGAAAAGCGGCCGCCAGCCGGAGCTCACCGGGCAGCTCGACGGGTTCGCCGAGATCAACCTGCATGCGCCCGCGTTGCTGCCGGAAAACTACTGCGCCAACGTGCACCAGCGACTGGTGATCTACAAGCGGCTGGCAAACTGCGACAGCCAGGAAGCGCTGCAAGCGATGCAGGAAGAGATCGTCGACCGTTTCGGCGCGATGCCGGACCCCGTCAAGCACCTGATCGAGACGCACCGGCTGCGCATCGCCGCCAGGCCGCTCGGCATTTCCCGCATCGACGCGGGGCCCGAAGCGATCGTGCTCCAGTTCGTGGCCAACCCGCCGATCGATCCCGGCAAGATCATTTCCCTGGTGCAAGGCCGCTCCGGCGCGCGCTTCGCGGGGCCGGACCGGATGCGTATCGAAGCGGAAATGCCGGACGTTGCGGCGCGCGCCTCTGCAGTCCGGAGAATCTTCAGCCAGCTTTCCTGACCGAAGCCGCCGCTTTGTTCTCGCGCCGCGCGTCGGACGGGATTTCTCGGAAAAACTCAGTCCCAGCGGTCGTCGCGGACGTAGATCTTGCCGTCCTCGATCTTCACCGGGAAAGTGGCGACGGGTTCCCAGGCCGGCGGCGCGAGCACTTCACCGGTCTTGATCGAAAAGCGCGCGCCGTGGCGCGGGCAGACGATCTGGTCGCCCTCGATCGGCGCGCCGGTCAGCACGGTGCCGTCGTGCGTGCAGACGTCCTCGATGGCGTAGAACTCGCCGTCGAGGTTGAACACCGCCACCAGCGTGCCGTCGAGGTCCACCGTCTCCCAGCCGCCTAGCGGGATGTCGTCGGCATTGGCGACGAAGGTCCAGTCAGACATGAGGAAAAGTCACACGAACCACCAAGGGCACCAAGAACACCAAGAAGATCGAGAAAGCGACTAATATCGGAAGGAGCAAGGATGCATGGCGCAAGATTTCGTTCCCGGCTTCTCTTGGTGTCCTTGGTGATCTTGGTGGTTCATCTCTATACGGCCACGACTTCGAGCTCGGGATCGATACGCCGCACCAGGCTCTCGATTCCGGCGAGCGTGCCGGAGATCGAGCTGGGACAGCTGCCGCAGGCGCCCTGGTAGTGCACCTGCAGCGTCTTGCCCTGCAGGCCGATGACGTAGAGGTCACCGCCGTCGCCCTGCAGGTAGGGACGGACTTCCTGATCGAGCAGCTCGTTGATTTGCTCGAGCGTGGCGCGGTCGGCTTCGGAAAGTTCCGCCTGACCTTCGCCTTGCGCGAGCCAGGCCGCCGCCTGCGCGAACTGCTCGGACTGCTTGTCCGCTGCCGGCGCCTCGCGGATCGGATCGGCCACCTGCCGCATCAGCTCCTGCCAGTCCGCCTCGCCGTCTTGTGTCACCGTGATCCAATTGTCCACGTAAAAGACATTGGTCACGTGCGGCACGGCGAAGAGCTTCGCTGCGAGCGGGTCGTCTTTCGCCTGCTCCGCGTTCTCGAACGAGCGCGCCATGCCGTAAGTCAGCGGCTCCTTGAGCACGAACTTGCGTGCGTTCGGGTTCGGCGTCCACTCGAGGTCTGCAATCTTGGGCATATCTTTGCTAGATCCGCTTAACCACGGAGATACGGAGACATAGTGGGAAAGCGCGCCTCGCTCCCCGCCCTCTCCACTGACGTGGGGAGGGAGCCAAGGCAAGTGGAGTCATCACGGCTGCTCGCATTTTGGCACCCTCTCCGCCCGCTGGCGGGGGGAGAGGGATGGGGTGAGGTAGGTACGCTCTGTGTGGTTCATCCCATCTGTGCTATGGGATCGGCGTCGCCCTCGGTGGAGGCGGTCGCCTGGGCGTGGAAGGCGGCGTGCAGCGTATGCCAGGGCAGGATGGCGCATTTGACGCGCGAGGGCAGGTCCCTGACTCCGGAAAACACCGTAAGCCGCCCGAGGTGGCTCGGGGTCGACGCGTCGAGATTGCCGGTCGCCATGTCGCGGAACTCCCGAACCAGTTGTTCCGCCTCGTCGACGGTCCTGCCCTTGACGTTGGCGGTCATCATCGACGCGGAGGCCTTGCAGATCGCGCAGCCCTCGCCTTCGAACGCAATTTCCGCCACGCGCCCGTCGGCGACGTTCAGCGTCAGCCAGATATGGTCGCCGCACAGCGGATTGAGGCCCTCGGCGCGGTGGCTCGGTGCGGCGAGCCGACCCCAGTTGCGCGGCTTCCTGTTGTGGTCGAGGATGACTTCCTGGTACAGGCGATTCGGATCCATGCGACAGGCGGCTCAAGCGAAGATCTGCTGGACGCGCCGGATCCCCGCGACGAGCTGATCCACTTCCTCGAACGTGTTGTAGAGATAGAACGAAGCGCGCGCGGTGGCGGCAATGCCGTAGCGCTGCATGACGGGCTGGGCGCAATGGTGGCCGGTGCGCACCGCCACGCCTTCCTCGTTCAGGATCGTGCCGACATCGTGCGGGTGCACGCCCGCGACGGTAAAGGAAAGCACGCCGGCCTTGCGCCCGGCGGTTCCGACGATGCGCACGCCCGGCATCGCGGACAGCTTCGCGGTCGCGTACTCGAGAAGAGCGTGCTCGTGCGCAGCGATGCGGTCCATTCCGACGCTTTCCAGATAATCCACGGCCGCGCCCAGCCCGATCGCCGCCGCGATCGGCGGCGTTCCGGCTTCGAATTTGTACGGGATGGCGTTGTAGGTGGTCTTCTCGAACGTGACGGACAGAATCATGTCTCCGCCGCCCTCGAACGGCCGCATCTTCTCGAGCCGCTCGGCCTTGCCGTACAGGATGCCGATTCCGGTCGGGCCGCACATCTTGTGGCCGGAAAAGGCGTAGAAGTCGCAGTCGAGGTCCTGCACGTCCACCTTCATGTGCGGCGCGGCCTGCGCGCCGTCGACCAGCACCGGCACGCCGCGCGCGCGCGCGGTCGCGATCATTTCCTTCACCGGAACGATGGTGCCGAGCGCGTTGGACACGTGCGTGACGGCGACAAGCCTGGTGCGCGGGCTGAAAAGCCGCTCGTACTCCTCGAGCAGCAGCTCGCCCGCGTCGTTGATCGGGATCACCCGGATCTTCGCGCCCCTTTCCTCGCACAGCATCTGCCACGGCACGATGTTGGAATGGTGCTCCAGATGCGAAAGAATGATCTCGTCGCCCTCGCCGATGAAGGCGCGCCCGAAACCATGGGCAACGAGGTTCAGCGAATCGGTCGTGCCGCGGGTGAAGATCACTTCGCGGTCCTCGCGGGCGTTCACGAAGCGCTGGACCTTCCTGCGCGCGCCTTCGTATTCCGCGGTCGCCTTCTCCGAGAGATAGTGCACGCCGCGGTGGATGTTCGCATGCTCGGCGCTCTGGTAACGCACGAGCCGGTCGATCACCGCCTTCGGCATCTGGCTGCTCGCTGCGTTGTCGAGATAGGCGAGAGGCCGGCCGCTCACCGTCAGTCCCAGGATGGGAAATTCGGCGCGGATGCGGGCGACGTCGAGCGCACCGTGTTTATGGAGCGGCGTGAGAACTGGGTTGGCGCTCATCTGACTTCCTGTGTTTGTGCGAGTATGGCGCGCTCGAGCTCGGCCACGAGCGAAGCGACGGGAATTCGTTTCACGACATCCGCGGCAAAGGCGTAGGTCAGGAGATTGCGCGCCGCGGTTTCCGACAGTCCGCGGCTTTTCAGATAGAACACCTCCTCGGCGTCGATCTGCCCGACAGTGGCGCCGTGGGCGCACTTCACG
>DASRFY010000047.1:0-21079 GCA_035651315.1 Burkholderiales bacterium | reverse complement strand
GGCGGTGGATTCGCGCCGCTATGCGCTCGCGCACATGGCGGGTCTGCGCATCGTGCAGATGGTGAAAGAGGATCTGCGCCTGTCGAGGATTCTCACCCGGCAGGCGTTCGAAAACGCGATCCGCGTCAACGGCGCGATCGGCGGCTCGACCAACGCGGTGGTGCATCTTCTCGCCATCGCGCGCCGCATCGGCGTCAGGCTCACGCTCGACGACTGGGACCGCCTCGGCCGCGACCTGCCCTGCCTGGTGAACCTGATGCCTTCCGGCGAGTACCTGATGGAGGATTTCTATTACGCGGGAGGGCTGCCGGTGGTGATGCGCGAGCTGGGCAGGGCGGGCCTGCTGCACCGGAACGCGCTCACCGCGAACGGCGAGACGGTCTGGAACAACGTGAAGGGCGCGAAGAACTGGAACAAGAAGGTGATCTTCCCGATCGACAAGCCGTTCAAGAAGCAGGGCGGCATCGCGGTGCTGACGGGCAATCTCGCTCCCAAGGGCGCGGTGCTGAAACCGTCGGCGGCCACGCCGAGCCTGATGCGGCACCGCGGCCGGGCGGTGGTGTTCGAGAACATCGAGGACTACAAGAAGCGCATCGACGATCCCAAGCTCAAGGTCGACGAGACCTGCGTGCTGGTGCTGCAGAACTGCGGCCCGAAGGGCTATCCCGGCTTCGCCGAGGTCGGCAACATGGCGCTGCCCGAGAAGCTGCTGAAGAAGGGCGTCACCGACATGGTGCGCATTTCCGACGCGCGCATGAGCGGTACCGCCTACGGCACCGTGGTGCTGCATGTCGCGCCCGAGGCGGCCGCGGGCGGCACGCTCGCGCTGGTGAAGGACGGCGACATGATCGAGCTCGACGTCGCCAGGCGCAAGCTGCACCTCGACGTCTCCGATGCCGAGCTGGCGCGGCGGCGCAAGGCCTGGAAAGCGCCCAAGCCGCACAGCGCGCGCGGCTACCTCAGGCTCTATCTCGACCACGTGAACCAGGCCGACGAGGGCGTGGACCTCGATTTTCTCGTCGGCGGCAGCGGCGCGCCGGTTCCGCGCGAATCGCATTGATGCCCGGCGTCGCGAACTGAAACCGCGCACGCCGTCCGTTCCCCTCGCGCGGGCGACAGCACGCCGGCGTCGTCTCAGCGTGCCGGCGCGACCGCGCGCACCGACTCGCGCTCCGCAACGAGCGACAGCACGATCGCCAGGACGAAGACGGGAATGCTGAGCCAGGCGAGATCGGCATAGCGGCCGGCGCCGCCGGCGAGCAGCGCGCCCCCGGCCGCGGTGCCCAGCGCCTGCCCGAGGTAGATCGCGGAAGAGTTCATGGCGATCGACACCGGCGCGTGCGACGGCGAGAGAAAGACCAGTCTCGCCTGCTGTGCGCTGTTGGTGGAGAAGCATCCGACTCCCCAGAGCAGCAGGCTCGCAACCAGGACTGCCAGCGAGCGGCCGGCGAAGGGCCAGAGCAGGTGTCCCGCCAGCATGCTCAGCAACGCCGCCAGGATCACCCGCGGGGCGCCGAAGCGGTCGAGCATGCGCGCGCCGACCACGTTGCCGATCACGCCGGTGATCCCGAACAGCGCGAGCAGGGCGCTCACCGCGAGCGGCGTGGCGGTGCCGAACGCCTTGAAGGCGGGAACGAGAAACGAAAACACGGTGAATTGCGCCGCCGCCTGGACGGCGGTGACCGCGATGGTCAGCATCAGCGGCAGGCTGCCGAACAGCGCGCCCCACATCCCGCGGTCTATGGGCGCGACGAACAGCGCGGGCGGGATGGTAAGCCGAAGCGCGCCCGCCGCGATCAGCGCACCCGCGCCGACCAGCGCGAATCCGGCGCGCCAGCCAAGCGTCTCGCCCACGTAGGCGCCGAGCGGCATGCCCGCCACGGAGGCGATCGACCAGCCGACGAACACAAGCGCGATGGCGCCGCCCCGACGATCCGGCGCCGCCAGCAGCCCTGCCGTCGCGGCGGCCTGCGCGGTGAACAACGCCGCGCCCAGAGACAGGAAGACGCGCAGCGCGAACAGCGTCCGGTATCCGATCACGAAAGCCGAGGCGACATGGCCGGCCGCGAACAGCAGTTGCACCGTGACGAGCAGGCTGCGCCGATCGAAGCGCGCGGTGAGCGCCGCCAGAAGCGGCGCAGTCACGCAGACGGTGAAAGCGAACGCGGTGATGAGCTGCGCCGCCACCGGCACATCCACCGACAGCCCGTGGGCCAGCACGGGCAGCATGCCCGGGACGATCAGCGTCCCGGTGCCGATCATGAAATTGCCGAACGAGAGCGCGAGCAGCCGGCGATCCATCGGGGGTTTGTGATGCGTGTTGTTTTCGCGCCGGCTGCGGCAAAGGCGATCGCGGAGCCCGGCGAGGCGGCATCCTAACACGCAGCCGAAACGGTCCGATGCGGGCTGCGTTCGGCCCGCGCGCCTGTCTAATGGAAGGGGATTTCCTCTAAAATAGCAATCGAAACACCCGCCCGAGTACCTCGGGCCCGCCTTCCCGAGGAGGACCTATGCTGCAAGCCGCCGACCTGACCATTCGCCTGAACGCAGCGGACGATGTGGTGATCGCCCGCACCGAGCTTCCCGCCGGCACCGAGATCATCAAGGAAAAGATCCGCACCAAAGTCGCCGTGCCCGCCGGCCACAAGATTGCCACCCGGGAGATCAAGACCGGCGATCCGGTGCGCCGTTACAACCAGATCATCGGTTTCGCCACCCAGCCGATCAAGCCGGGCGAGCACGTGCACGTGCACAACCTGGCGATGGGCGATTTCCAGCGCGACTACGCCTTCTGCGCCGATTACCGGCCGGTGGACTACGTGGCAAACCCCGCGACCTTCATGGGCATCGTGCGTGCGGACGGCCGCGTGGCGACCCGCAACTACATCGGCGTGATTTCGAGCGTGAACTGCTCGGCGCACGTCTGTCGCCTGATCGCGAAGTACTTCGACGAAGACTTCATGGCGCAGTACCCGAACGTCGACGGGGTGGTGCCGATCCATCACAAGACCGGCTGCGGCATGGGTTCCGAAGGCGAGCCGGTCGACCTGCTGCGCCGCGTGCTGGGCGGTTACGCGACGCACTCGAACTTCCATTCCTCGCTGATGATCGGCCTGGGCTGCGAGGCGAACCAGATCAACAATCTGCTCGCCGCGCAGAAGCTCAAGCGCTCGAACCAGCTGCAGACTTTCACCATCCAGGACACCGGCGGCACGCGCAAGACCGTGCAGACCGGGATCGCGCGCGTCAAGGAGTTGCTGCCCGAGGCGAACAAGGTCAAGCGTGAACCGGTGCCGGCGAGCCACCTCATCCTCGGCCTGCAGTGCGGCGGCTCGGACGGCTATTCCGGCATCTCCGCCAACCCCGCGCTCGGCGCGGCGGTGGACATCCTGGTGCGCCACGGCGGCACCGCGATCCTGTCCGAGACGCCGGAGATCTACGGCGCCGAGCACCTGCTCACCCGCCGCGCGGTATCGCGCGAAGTCGGGGAAAAGCTGATCAAGCGCATCAAGTGGTGGGAGGACTACACGACCCGGCTCGGCGGCGAGATGAACAACAATCCCTCGCCCGGCAACAAGGCCGGCGGCCTGACCACGATTCTCGAGAAATCGCTCGGCGCGGTCGCCAAGGGCGGCACGCAGGCGCTGATGGACGTCTACGAGTATGCCGAGAGGGTCACCGCCAAGGGCTTCGTGTTCATGGACACGCCGGGCTACGATCCGGTGTCCGCCACCGGCCAGGTGGCGGGCGGCGCGAACATGATCTGTTTCACTACCGGCCGCGGTTCGGCCTACGGCTGCAAGCCCTCGCCGTCGCTCAAGCTCGCCACCAACACCGCGATGTTCAACAAGCAGGAAGACGACATGGACATCAACTGCGGCGTCATCGTCGACGGCAAGGCGAGCATCCAGGAAGTCGGCCAGCAGTTCTTCGACATGATCCTCAGGACCGCTTCCGGGGAGAAATCGAAGAGCGAGCAGTGGGGTTACGGTGAGGACGAGTTCGCGCCCTGGGTGCTCGGTCCGACCATGTAGAAAAGGAAAATACGAAATACGATCTCACCACCAAGGCACCAAGGGCACCAAGTCCAGCGTCAGGAGACACCCGCGCCGTGTTGCGGGCACCTTCAACGGTGAGTGCTTCCCCTGCGGGCAGTGCTTGACGAAATGAACGGCTGCCGGATCTCACGCCGGCGGCCGTTTTGTTTTTGGAGACCGACATGGCAGAAGACTTTTCCTCTCAGGACTGGTTCCAGAATTTCCAGAAGATGTGGAACCCGATGAACTTCCCGCTGCCGGGCATGTTCCAGCCGACGATGAACGTCGAGGAGATCGACAAGAAGATCGCCGAGCTGCAGGCGGTGGAGAACTGGCTCAGGATGAATCTCGGTTTCCTGCAGGTGACGGTCAAGACGCTCCAGATGCAGAAGTCCGCCCTGGAGAGCCTGCAGGAGTCGGCGAAAAAATCTTCCGCGTCCAGGAAGTCCGACAAGGACAAGTAATTCATGGAACTCGTTCTCGGCACTGGCATGCGCAGGATTCTCAACGTGGTGGGCGCGTTGTACGCGGCTGCGTTGTTGACCGCGATCTCGGCCTGGGCCTATGTGCTGTGGCACAACGGAAAGCTCGACGAAAGCGCCGCTGCGTATGTCGAAGGCAATCTGCCGGCGATCGTGCGGCCCTGGAACGCGGCGGCGCTGGAAAGACGCCTTGCGCCGGAGATGCTCACCGCCTACAACAGGCACGCGATCGAAGAATATTTCTCCGGGCTTGCCGCGCTCGGCGCGCCGAAGTCGCTCGGCAAGCCGGCAGGCAGGGTGGGCAGGGGCGTCTATCCCGGGACCACGATCAACGGAACGTGGGCCGAGTACGACGTCGATGCGCAGTTCGACGCGGGTCCCGCGGAGATCAAGCTGGTCCTGAAGCGCGTCGACGATGGCTGGCAGATTGCAAGCTTCTATGTGGCGACTGCGGCGCCGGCCCGGCCCGCGGGCGAGAAAGCCGGCGGCGGCACGCAGCGGCGGATCCCGAAAAAGTAAGCGCGCGTTCTTCCCTAGGGTCTCGCACTTCGTTCCTCGAGGCCGTTCTTCAGTTTTTCCATCGCGGCGACAAGCTCGCGCGAGATGCCGGGCTCCCAGGCAGAGTGACCCGCGTCGGGCACCACGATGTACTCGGCTTCGGGCCAGGCGCGGTGCAGCGCATCCGCGGTTTCGATCGGACAGACGATGTCGTACCGGCCATGCACGATCGTGCAGGGGATGTGGCGCACGCGGTCGATGTGGGCGAGCAGCTCGCCTTGCTCGAGGAAGCCGCGGTGGATGAAGTAATGCGCCTCGATGCGCGCCAGCCCGAACGTGAGCATGTCTTCGGCGGCGTGTCCCGGCGTCGAGAGGCCGGGCAGCAGCGTGGAACAGGCGACTTCGTAGCCGGTCCAGCTCCGGGCTGCCGGCAGGTAGATGGCCGGATCGGGATCGTTGAGCCGCTGCGCGTAGGCGCGCAGCAAGTCGCCGCGCTCCGGTTGCGGAACGAAGCCGGCGAATCTGCTCCAGGCCTCGGGAAAGAAATGCCGGATTCCGTACAGGAACCAGTCGATCTCCTTCTGCGTGCACAGGAAGATTCCGCGCAGCACGAGCGCGAGGCAGCGAGCGGGATGCGCCTGAGCGTAGGCGAGCGCGAGCGTGCTTCCCCAAGAGCCGCCGAACACGATCCAGCGCTCGATCCGCAGCCGCAGCCGCAGTCGCTCGATGTCCGCGATCAGGTGCTGCGTGGTGTTGTTCGTCAGCTCGCCCAGCGGACGCGAGCGGCCCGCGCCGCGCTGGTCGAAGAGGACGATTCGATAATGTCCCGGATCGAAAAAACGGCGGTGCGCGGCGCTCGAGCCGGCGCCGGGTCCGCCGTGCAGAAACAGCACCGGTGTGCCGCCGATCGTTCCCGAGGCTTCCCAGTACATCTCGTGAGTCGCGTCGAGGCGCAGGTAGCCGGTCAGATCGGGTTCTGCTTCGGGATACAGATCGGTGCGGAGCCTGGTATCGGGTGCATTCATTCGAGGACGGATTGCCGATGCGCGGACGCTGAAAACTAGATCTGCCTGATGCGATAGCCCTTCTTCGCGAGCAGCGCGACCACGCCGTCGTCGCCGATGAGATGCCCTGCGCCGACGGCGGCGAAGCAGCGTTTCCCGTCGCGCAGCAGCCGTTCGATCCTGTCCGCCATCGCTGCGTTGCGCCTGGTCAGGAACTTCTCGTGGAACTCCTTCGCCAGTGCGGATGGAAGCTCCCGTTCCTCCGTCGAGAGCGCTTTCCCCAACCGCACCGCGTCGCCGCTCTGCCAGGCATCCAGCATCTCGGCGACGTCGGCGGCGACCCGGCCGCGGTCGATATCCTCGATCGTCACCCGCAGCAGCGCCTGCTGCAACTCCTGCGACAGACCGTCCATCATTGCGATCTGGCTCGCCGCGGACTCGAACTCGACGATCCGCTTTCCGTCGTGCGCGGCGCTCTCGGCGAAATGTATGTCGAGACCCATCATCGGATCGTATCCCAGGCGACCGTATTCGATGGCGCTCAGCGAGAGCACGACCATGAAGGGTTTCATGGCCGTGAAAGTCTCGAGCGGGACGCCGTAGCGCGCCAGCGCCCGCTTCAGGTCTTCCAGCAGCGGGCCGGGGATATGCTGGGCGAGGTTGTCGGGCGGCGCGTACATGCCGGTCGAAATCGCGGCGTTGATCGCCTCGTCATTGGTCGGATCGAGCTCCAGCGCCACCAGTTCCGATGCGCGATAGGCATCCTCGACCGCAGGAGGCAGGGGATAGAAATCGGGCCGCCCGACGTGGATGGTGCCGAGCAGGTACACCGTGCCGGTGTCCGAGCGGACCTCCCACAGCGGCAGCCGCGCGGCAGAGTCGAGCGCGAACGCGTGCGCCGAGGCGGCGACGGCGATCAGAACGACGAAGCGCCGGATCAGATTCGGGACCGACATCTTCCACCTTCTCTTTCGATTGCGTCGCGAAAACGCGCCCGCGGCGGCGAATGCAGCGCGCACCGCCGCTTCGCGCGACGGGCGAGCGCACCCGGCAGCGTATAATCCGCGCTTCCAGTAGTCAAACCGCAACGCGAACATGGACGAGCAACTGCGCAAGGCCGCGCTCGAATATCACAAGAATCCCGTCCCCGGAAAACTCTCCGTCACGCCCACCAAAGGACTCGCCAGCCAGCGCGATCTCGCGCTCGCCTATTCGCCCGGCGTCGCCGCGGCCTGCGACGAGATCGTCGCCGATCCCGCCAGCGCGCCGCTGTATACCAGCCGCGGGAACCTGATCGGGGTCATCACCAACGGCACCGCGGTGCTCGGCCTGGGCAATATCGGGCCGCTCGCAGGGAAGCCGGTGATGGAAGGCAAGGCGGTGCTGTTCAAGAAGTTCGCCGGCATCGACGTGTTCGACATCGAAATCAACGAGCGCGACCCGGACAAGCTCGTCGACATCATCGCGAGCCTCGAACCCACCTTCGGCGGAATCAACCTCGAGGACATCAAGGCCCCCGAGTGCTTCTACATCGAGCGCAAGCTGCGCAGCCGGATGAAGATCCCGGTGTTCCACGACGACCAGCACGGCACCGCGATCATCGTCGGCGCCGCGGTGACGAACGGACTGAAGGTCGTCGGCAAGGACATCGGCAAGGTGAAACTCGTGTGCTCGGGCGCCGGGGCGGCCGCGCTTGCCTGCCTGGACCTGTTGGTGAGCCTGGGGCTACGCATGGAGAACATCTTCGTCACCGACATCAAGGGCGTCGTGTACAAGGGGCGCACGGAGGAGATGGACGACAACAAGGCGCGCTACGCCAGGGAAACCAGGGGGCGCACGCTGGCGGACGTGATTCCGGAGGCGGACGTCTTTCTCGGCTTGTCGGCTCCCAGGGTGCTCAAGCCGGAGATGGTGAAGACCATGGCGCCGCGTCCGCTCATTCTCGCGCTCGCCAACCCGGAGCCGGAAATCATGCCGGACGTCGCGAAGTCCGCGCGACCCGACGCGATCATCGCCACCGGCCGCTCGGACTTTCCGAACCAGGTCAACAACGTGCTTTGCTTTCCCTTCATCTTCCGCGGCGCGCTCGACGTCGGCGCCACCACCATCAACGAGCCGATGAAGCTCGCCGCGGTGCGGGCGATCGCCGCGCTGGCGCAAGCCGAGCAGTCGGACATCGTGGCGCTGGCCTACGGCGGCGAAGAGCTGCAGTTCGGCCCGGAGTATCTCATTCCCAAGCCGTTCGATCCGCGGCTCATCGTGGAAATCGCGCCGGCTGTGGCGCAGGCGGCGGTGGACAGCGGGGTGGCCACCCGCCCCATGGACGACCTGGCCGCCTACCGCGAGAAGCTGTCGCAGTTCGTCTATCACTCCGGCCTCATCATGAAGCCGGTGTTCGCCGCGGCGAAGAAGAATCCGAAGCGCGTGGTGTACTGCGAAGGCGAGGACGAGCGCGTGCTGCGGGCGGTGCAGGTCGTCGTGGACGAGGGACTGGCGAAGCCGATCGTGATCGGCCGCCCGGAAGTGGTCCAGCCGCGGATAGAACGCTTCGGCCTGCGCGTGCGCGCCGGCCGCGACTTCGAGCTGGTGAATCCGAACTCGGACCCGCGGTTCCACGACTACTGGCAGGAGTATTACGCCATCATGCAGCGCAAGGGCGTGTCCATGGATTACGCCAGGCGCGAGGTCACGCGGCGCACGACGGTGATCGGCGCGCTGATGGTTCGCCGCGGCGATGCCGACGCGATGATCTGCGGCACGACGGCGCAGTTCCCGGTGCACATGGAATACGTCTCCAACGTCATCGGCCTGCGCAAGGGTGTCAACCAGTTCGCCGCGATGAACATGCTGATCCTGCCCAAACGCACCGTGTGCATCTGCGACACGTACGTGAACCTCGAGCCCACGCCGGAGCAGATCGCGGAGATCACCATGCTCGCGGCAGAGGAGGTGCTTCGCTTCGGCATCGTGCCGAAAGTGGCGCTGCTGTCGCATTCGAACTTCGGCTCCTCGCGCACGCCCTCGGCGATGCGCATGAGCCGGGCGCGCGAGATCCTGGAGCAGAAGGCGCCCAATCTCGAGTTCGAGGGAGAGATGCACGGCGACGCCGCGCTCGACGAGCAGATCCGCATGCGCATCTTTCCGAATTCCCGTCTCAAGGGCGAAGCGAACCTGCTCATCATGCCCAACCTGGACGCCGCGAATATCGCCTTCAATCTGCTCAAGACCACCGTCGGCGAGGGCATCACCATCGGACCGATCCTGCTCGGCGCGGCCAAGCCGGTCCACATCCTGACGCCCACCGCGACGGTGCGGCGCCTGGTCAACATGGGCGCGCTCGCCTCGGTGGATGCGGGCTCGGCGCGCTGAGCGCGGAGCAGGATCCGGCCGTCGGCCGGCGGGAGGGAATCGGACCGTGGCGGTCGCGGGCGGGCGAATCTTCAAATCGGGAATCACGGGATAGAGCATGGCTGCAATGGACAGGCGCGTCGCCGTGGTGACCGGCGGCAACAAGGGCATCGGCTTCGAGATCTGCCGGCAACTGGCGCGGAAGGGATTGCGCGTGATCCTGACCAGCCGCGATTCCGCGAAGGGCGAGGAAGCGATGCGGCGGTTGCGCAAGGACGGGCTGGACGTTGCGTTCCACCCGCTCGACGTGGACAGCGACGAGAGCGTGCGCCGGCTGATCGAGCGCCTGGACAAGGACGTCGGACGCGCCGACGTCCTGGTGAACAATGCCGGCATCCTCCTTGACCGGCGCACGGCGAGCGTGCTGAAAGAGCCGTTGCAGACGTTTCGCAGGACGTTCGAGACCAACTTTTACGGGGCGCTGCGCATGTGCCAGGCGCTGGTGCCGCTGATGCGCAGGAATCACTACGGCCGCATCGTCAACCTCTCGAGCGGGCTCGGCCAGCTCGATGAGATGGGCGACGGCACGCCGGCGTATCGGGCCTCGAAGACCGCGCTCAACGCGCTGACGCGGATGGTGGCGAGCGCGACGCAGGCGCAGGAAATCCTGGTCAACTCCATGTGTCCCGGATGGGTGCGTACCGACATGGGCGGACCCAACGCCACGCGCAGCGTCGAAAAGGGCGCGGAGACGGCGGTATGGCTCGCCATGCTCCCGCACGACGGACCGACGGGGGGCTTCTTCCGCGACAAGAAGCCGATTCCCTGGTGAGAAGGACTTTCACCACAGACACAGAAGCACGGAGAAAAATCAAGAACAGGTTAGCCACCAAGACACAAAGGCACCAAGAAAAGCAAACACGGATTGTGGTTTACTTGGTGTCTTGGTGCCTTGGTGGTGAACATTCGTTTCGGAAGTTCCCGGTGTCTGTGCCTCTGTGGTGAGGTTTGGGTTTTGCGAAGACTGCTATGGCAGCCACAAGGATAGAGAAAGATACGTTCGGCGAGATCGAAGTCCCGGCGGACAGGCTGTGGGGCGCGCAGACGCAAAGGAGCCTCACCAACTTCCGGATCTCGGGCGAGCGCATGCCGCTCGAGCTGGTGCGGTCGCTGGCGCTGGTCAAGCGCGCCTGCGCCGCAGTCAACGCGGAACTCGGCCTGCTGGATGCGTCCAAGGCGGATGCGATCGTTCGGGCCGCCGACGAAGTCATCGGAGGCGCGCACGAACAGGAATTTCCGCTCGTCGTGTGGCAGACCGGTTCCGGCACCCAGACCAACATGAACATGAACGAGGTGCTGGCGAACCGCGCCTCCGAGATCCTCGGCGGGGAGCGCGGCCGCAGCCGCCTGGTGCATCCGAACGACGACGTCAACAAGGGGCAGTCTTCCAACGACGTGTTTCCGACCGCGATGCACGTCGCGGCGGTGCAGGCCCTGCACGGCGTTCTGGTGCCGTCGCTGAAGAAGCTGCGCGACACGCTGGCGGGGAAATCGCAGGCTTTCGACGACGTCATCAAGATCGGCCGCACTCATCTGCAGGACGCCACGCCGCTTACGCTCGGCCAGGAATTTTCCGGCTATGTCTCCCAGCTCGAACACGGCATCGCCCACGTGCAGGCCTCGCTCACCCATTTGTGCGAGCTGGCGCTGGGGGGCACCGCCGTGGGCACCGGCTTGAACGCCCACCCCGAGTTCGGCGTGCGGGTGGCGAAAGAGCTGGGCAGGCGCACCGGGCTGCCGTTCGTCACGGCGCGCAACAAGTTCGAGGCGCTGGCGGCGAACGACGCGCTGGTGCATGCGCACGGGGCGCTGAAGACGCTGGCGGCCTCGCTGATGAAGATCGCCAACGACATCCGCTGGCTTGCCTCGGGTCCGCGCTGCGGAATCGGCGAGATCCGCATCCCGGAGAACGAGCCCGGCAGCTCGATCATGCCGGGCAAGGTGAATCCGACCCAGTCCGAGGCGCTGACCATGCTCTGCTGCCAGGTGTTCGGCAACGACGTCGCGATCAATATCGGCGGATCGCAGGGCAACTTCGAGCTCAACGTGTTCAGGCCGCTGATCATCTACGACTTCCTGCAGAGCGTACGACTGCTCGCGGACGGTGCGGCGAGCTTCAACGACAACTGCGCGGCCGGCATCGAGGCGAACCGCGACCGGGTCGAGCGTTACGTCCGCGAATCGCTGATGCTGGTCACCGCGCTCAACCCTCACATCGGCTACGACAAGGCGGCGGAAATCGCCAGGAAGGCCTACCGCGAAGGCAGCACGCTGAAGGAGGCGGCGGTCGCTCTCGGCTACGTCACCGGGGAGCAGTTCGACCAGTGGGTTCGCCCGGAGTCCATGATCAAGCCCGGAAAAGGATCTTGAGCCACGGAGAACGCGGAGAAAAGCGGATTCACTACCAAGACACGAAGGCATCAAGAACTGACAAACACCGGCAAGGGATGGAGATTTTCTTGGTGCCTTGGTGGTCGGTTATTAAAGTTTGCTCGCAGTTTCGTTTGTGTTCGTGGTTCATTGGATGAATTCGTGAATCCTGACAGCGACCTGGCGAAGCTGATGTCCCGCTTCCCGCACGCGGGTCGCGTGGAGTGGCTCGGCGTGCGCCCGCGGTACCGGGCCGCACTGGTCGCGCGACCGGAAGTCGAGGCGCTCGCCGACTTCGGGCTGCAAGGCGATCACTACGGTAAAGCGGGCGGCAGGCGGCAGGTCACGCTGATCCAGGCGGAACAACTCGAGGCGGTAGCGAAGATGCTCGGCCGGCCGGCGATCCCTCCCGAGTGGGTGAGGCGCAACATCCTGGTGTCGGGAATCAACGTGCTGGCGCTGCGAGAGCGGCGTTTTCGCGTCGGCCAGGCGGTGCTGGAAGGTACCGGCGAATGCGCGCCGTGCTCGAGAATGGAGGAAGCGCTGGGAATCGGCGGCTACAACGCCATGCGCGGCCATGGAGGGATCACCGCACGCATCCTCGCCGGCGGCGTGATTCGGGTCGGCGATCCGGTCGAGGCGCAGTGACTCGCCGGGCAGGGTTGCGCAAAGACGCCCGTCGGCACTCGCGCCGCGAGCCGGCGCCGCGAGAATGAAAAACCCCGCGGCGCGTTCGCGCGCAGCGGGGTCGATGCAGCCGAATGCTCTTACTTGATTCCCAGGATGGCCATCGCCTTGCCCAGCGTATCCACGGCCTCCTGGTGCTTGCCCGCCTTGTGCAGCGCCTCCCCGTCGGCGCGCAGCTTCTTCACCTCGGCGAGCTGCTGTGCGGATATGTTCGGCTTCTTGGCGAGCGCTTCATCGATTTTCTTCATGTCAATCGGGCAGTGAAAGGCGAATGCGCTGCCGGCAAATGCGAACATCAGTGCTGCAATCAGATGACGTAATTTCATCATTGTCTCCTCGTTGATTTGCAGTTCCCGTTTTGCACCAGCCGGACCGTCCTCCCCGTCACCGTTCCGGGTGCGCGGTCTATTCTAAATCCGCAGCGCGATATTGTGGTGACGCGCCGCGGAATCGCGATGCCTTCCGCTTCCGCGCTAGAATGCAGCATCCCGCTTCAGAATTACACCAGTTGTCCGGAGATTCTGGTTTCTCGCCGTTGACGCGCCATTGGCTCGAAGAGCGACTGCGTCGCGAAATGGTCCTGACCGAGGACCCGGACTTCCCGCGCTACGTCCATCCTCCCGGGCGCGAGCTGGTGCAGGCGGCAGTCCTGGTTCCGGTCGTCAACCAGCACGCGGGCCCGACGTTGCTTTTCACCCGGCGCACGTCGCATCTGCACGACCATGCGGGGCAGATCAGCTTCCCCGGCGGCCGGGTGGATGCGGCCGATGCCGACCGCGTCGCCACGGCGCTGCGCGAGGCGCAGGAAGAAACCGGGCTGAACCCGGCGCGCGTGGAGATCGTCGGTCGCTTGCCGGACTACGACATCCAGACCGGCTTTCGCGTCACGCCCGTCGTCGGCTGGGTCGAGCCGCCGGTGGAGCTGCACCCCGACCCGTTCGAAGTGGCTGAGGTTTTCGAGGCGCCGCTCGCATTCTTCCTGGATCCGGCGAATCATCAGCGTCACAGCCGCGAGGTGAACGGACTGACGCGGTACTACTTCGCGATGCCGTACGGCGAGCGTTACATCTGGGGCGCGACGGCGGGCATGCTGCACATCCTGTACCGGATCCTGACGGGCGGACCTTGATGTCGAAAGACAAGACGCCTGTCACGCAGGCGGTGCGGGAACTGCGCGCGCGCGACGTTGCGTTCACCGATCACCTGTACGAGTACCAGGAGCGCGGCGGCACCGCGGTCTCCGCGCGCGAGCTGGGCGTGGCGGAGCACGCGGTGGTGAAGACGCTGGTGATGGAGGACGGCGAGCGCAATCCCCTGATCGTGCTCATGCACGGCGACCTCAAGGTCTCCACCAAGGAGCTGGCGCGCGCGATCGGCGTGAAGTCCGTCCGGCCTTGCGCACCGGAGGTCGCCAGCCGCCACACCGGTTATCTGGTCGGGGGCACCTCGCCGTTCGGCGTGCGCAGAAAGATGCCGGTGTTCATGGAAAAGACCATTCTCGACCTGCCGAAGATCTACATCAACGGCGGCAGGCGCGGCTACCTGGTGGGAATCTCGCCGCAGGACGTCGTGCGTCTTCTCCAACCCGTGCTGGTGCAGGTCGGAATCGAGTCCGCGGATTAGACGATCGCGCAAAGAGGCACCGAGTGGCCGCATGATCAGGTCGGCAGCTTCCATCGGCGGTCTGGTGGTCGAACCCCCCGATCACTCGATTACCCGTTGCCTGATCACAAGATCCCTCAATCACCGAATCACGTAATCACCCGATCACCCGCACCGATGCTCGAACTCGCAGCTCTTGTCGCATTCCTCGCCGCGGGCTGGTTCTGGCTGGACAGCATGCGCGCGAGAGAGGCGGCGCTGGACGCCGGACGGCGCGTGTGCTCGGCCGAAGCCGTCCAGTTCCTCGACTGGACGGTGGCGATGAAGAAGATGCGGCTTACGCGCGCCGACGACGGCAGGTTGCGCATCCAGCGCACGTATGAATTCGAGTACAGCGAAACCGGCGACGACCGCCTGAAAGGTGCGATCACCCTGCTCGGGACGCAGCTCCTTGCCGTGCATCTCGAGCCCAGGGAGCCGCTGCCGCCCAGCGTCGTCCGATTGCATTAGCGCAGCGCAGCCTGTCGCGCCGGTTGCCGGCGCCGGGCGCTCGCAGCGCGCGGGCGTGGCGGCGCGATAGGCGCTGTGGCAACATGCGCGGGAGCCGGATCTCAGCGAGGATGCCATGACCACCGACCAGCACAAGGAAGAACTCCGCTTTTTGCGGGAGGAAATCGAGATGCTGATGGGCGAGCGGCAGAGCTTGCTGCGAACCGCAGGCGCTGCCGCGGTCTTCGTCGCGCAGCTGGACAGCTCGGCGCTGCCGGAAGAAACCTACGCCGTGGCGGACATGCTCGCCCACGCCCTCAACGCGTTGCCGGAAGATACGCTCAAGGACGCCCTGGAGAGCGTGCGTTCCGAATTGGAATCCCAGACTGCTCCCGCCGCCGCCGGGGACAAGGACGGCTGACCGCAGCCGCACCTGAGACCGGGTGGCGCAGGTGGACGTGAAGACCAGACCACCGTTGACCGCGTTGGTGCTGACAGGCGGCGGCGCGCGTGCCGCCTACCAGGTGGGCGTGCTGCGCGCCCTGTCTCACATCCTGCCGCCGGATTGCCCGAATCCGTTCCCCATCATCTGCGGCACTTCCGCCGGTGCGATCAACGCGGCTGCGCTCGCCTCGCAGGCGATCAATTTCCACCAGGCGGTGCGCCAGCTGGTGCTCGTGTGGCGCAATTTCCACGTCGACCAGGTCTACCGCGGCGATTTTCTGGGCGTCGCCAAGACCGGTGCGCGCTGGCTGGCGGCGCTCGTCGCCGGCGGACTCGGGAAGAACAATCCGATGTCGCTGCTCGACAATTCGCCGCTCGAGCGGCTGCTGCGGGAGAGGCTTGCGCTCGACGGCATACAGCATGCGATCGATGCCGGCGCGGTGCACGCGCTGGCCATCACCGCGACCGGCTACCTGACTGGCCAGTCGGTGAGTTTTTTCCAGGGCGCGCCCGGCATGGAAGGCTGGCGCCGCGCCCGCCGCATCGGCGTGCCGGAGACGATCCGGATCGAGCATCTGCTCGCTTCCAGCTCGCTGCCCTTCGTATTCCCCGCGGTGCGCATCCGGCGCGAGTACTTCGGCGACGGCTCGATGCGCCAGATCGCGCCGATCAGCCCGGCGCTGCATCTCGGGGCGGAACGCGTGCTCGCCGTCAGCGTCGGCAGCCATGTCAGCGCCACGGAACGCCGGACAACCGAGGAATATCCCTCGTTTGCGCAGCTTGCCGGCCATGCCTTGAACACGATCTTTCTCGACACGCTGGAGGTGGACATCGAGCGCATGGAGCGCATCAACCACACCGTGAGCCTGATACCTCCGGAGCAGCGCGCGAAACACGGGCTGCAGCTGCGCGAGGTGGAGGTCCTGGTGATCCGTCCCTCGGAAGAACTGGAACCGATCGCCGCTCGCTACGCGCACACGCTGCCCAAGTCGATCCGCTGGCTGCTGCGCGGGCTGGGCGCAACGCGCCACGGCGGCGCGACGCTGGTGAGCTACATGCTGTTCGAGCAGGCCTATTGCCGCGCGCTCATCGACCTGGGCTACAAGGACACGCTGGCGCAGCGCGGGGAGATTCTGCGCTTCATCTCGGCGCGCGAGCCCGAGACCTCAGACTGACTTCGCGTCCAGGCCGAGTATCTCGTTCGCCTTGATCACCGCGTCGGCGATCTCCTCGGCGGTGACGCGTTTGCTCATCGCCTGGTCGCCACCGTCGTGCACGGGATGCCGCGCGGCGAGGCACTGCAGCGGGTGCGACTGGTGGCGCAGCAGGGCGCGCGTCCTCGCTGCCGACGCGGTGGCGCTGCGCCGCGCGATGTACGCATGCTGGGCCGCGGCGCGCGAGTTTCTCACCGGGCAGCGCCCCACGCCGAGGAGGAAGTAGGAAAATGAACCCGAAGGATTCGCGGAATCTTGCTGCCTTGAACGACGTCGTCCGCCAATACCGCATCGACCGCGAGCCTTACTATCGGCCGGTGGGTGACGAGATCGCGCTGTTCGAGGCGGCGTACGCGGTGCGCATGCCGATGATGCTCAAGGGGCCGACGGGTTGCGGCAAGACGCGCTTCGTCGAGTACATGGCGTGGAAGCTAGGCAAACCGCTGGTGACGCTCGCCTGCAACGAGGACATGACCGCCTCCGACCTGGTCGGCCGCTATCTGCTCGACGCCGACGGCACCAAGTGGGTCGACGGACCGCTTACCATGGCCGCGCGCCACGGAGCGATCTGTTACCTGGACGAGATCGTCGAGGCGCGCCAGGACACGACGGTGGTCATCCATCCGCTCACCGACGCGCGCCGCGTGTTGCCGCTGGAAAAGAAGAACGAGCTGGTGCACGCGCATCCCGATTTTCAGCTCGTGATCTCCTACAACCCGGGCTACCAGAGCATCCTCAAGGATCTGAAACAGTCCACCAAGCAGCGCTTCGGTGCGCTCGACTTCGGCTATCCCGCACGGGAGATCGAAGCCGAGATCGTGGTGCACGAATCCGGGATCGGACCCGAGATGGCGGCGAAGCTGGTGTCGATCGCGGCGCGCTCGCGCAACCTCAAGGGCCACGGACTGGACGAGGGGATCTCGACGCGCATGCTGATCTACGCCGGCTCGCTCGTCGCGCAGGGGGTGGAGCCGGTATCCGCCTGCCAGGTCGCGCTGGTGAAGCCGATCACCGACGATCCCGACGTCCGCGATGCGCTGTCCGCCGCCATCCGCGCGTGTTTCTGAGAACCTCCTCACAGAGACACAGAGAGCACAGAGAACAGAAAGACAGGTTCACCACCAAGGACACCAAGATCACAAAGAACTGCGAGCAGCCTGATCGAACATTCGATTTTTCTCTGTGTCCTCTGTGGCGAAGGTATTCTTGAATGAGTCGGTATGTCTTGGTGCCCTTGGTGTGCTTGGTGGTTACTCTCGCTTTTATCAGTGATCTCTGAGTCTCTGTGGTGAGACCCTCTTTATGCCGCAGACAGACGAGTACAAAGACCTGATCGATGCGCTCGGTCCGCACGCCCGCCAGCTGGTGCAATCGAGCTGGCCGGAGGCATTGCGTTCGTTCACCCGCGCCGGGCTTGGGCGCTACCTCGCGGGCGCGCGCGAGCTCGCCACCGCCGGCCTGGGATGGAGCGCGGTGCTCGCCTATCTGCAGGAGCTTCCCGGCGTGGCGCGCGAAGTGGGCGAGCGGGCGGCCTTCCGGTCCGTCGACGCCGCGCTCACCGTGTTCTCGCGTACCGGGGCAAAGACCACCGAGCTGGTGTTCTCGACGCTGATCGTCGCCGCGCGCAGGTTGAAGGACAGCGCGCTGTTCGAGGTCTACCTCGGATTTCTCGACGAACTTTCCGGAATCGCGCCGCAGGCGATCGCGCCGATCCTGTCCCGGCTCGATTCGCTCCTCGAGCAGCTCACCTTCGACGGTCTGCGCCGCTGGGCGCTGCTCGGCGTGCAGGCGCACACCGGCGACGAAATGGCGCAGGCACGCTATTTTCGGCTCGAGAGCGAGGAGGGCCGCAGCCTGCTCCGTGCGGAAGGAGACGGGACCGTGTTCGGCGACGTCGAACGCCGGCTCTCGCTCTACCTGCGCGCGCTCTGGGGACGAGCCATCAAGTTGCGGCCGCTGATTCACACCCGGGGCGCATCCGCGGGGCGCCGCTCGACCATCGATGGCGCGCTGATTCGCCTCCCGCAGTCGTGGCGCGGGGTCGCGGCGCAGAGCGGGCTTGCGCTGTACCGTGCCGCCGCCGCGCATGCGGCTGCGCACGTGCGGTTCACCGTGCAGCGTTTCCCTGTAGGCGAGCTGAAGCCGCTGCAGGTTGCGCTGGTCTCGCTGATCGAGGATGCGCGGGTGGAGCGGTTGTCGATGCGCGAGTTTCCCGGGTTGCAGCGCGTGTGGGCGCCGTTTCACGTCGCGCAGCCGGGTGGGGCGGTGACCGCTCTTTCGCTGCTGGCGAGACTCTCCCGCGCGCTGGTGGACGAGGACTACGAGGACGAGGATCCGTGGGTGAAGAAGGCGCGGCGGCTTTTCTTCGAGCAGCGCGACTACTGGGAGGACCAGTCCATCTCGCGCACGATGGGGGGGTTGTTGGGCAACGATCTCGGGCAGATGCGCGTGCAGTTCAATTTCAAGACTTACGTCGTCGAGCCGGCCTATCGGGACGACAACATGGGGATCTGGGACTTCGGCGACGGCGGCGAATCGGGCGAGGATGACGAACTCGTCTATCAGGGCGCCAGGCTCGCGGGCGGCGACGAGGGCAGACCGCTCGAGGAACCGGAAGAGGGCGAAACGCCCGACGGCCAGGAGCAGAAGGTGAGGCTTTCCGCGCCGCTCGAGGAACGGCAGGCGGTCGAGGAACCGCTTTCGCCGCCGATCCGCTACGACGAATGGGATTACCTCATCGGCCGCGAGCGCCCTGCCTGGTGCACGCTGCTCGAGAAGGCCGCCGCGGAAGGGGAAGCGCGCCAGATCGACGAAGTTCTGGAGCGCAACCGCGATCTGGTGAACCGGGTGAAATACCTCGTGCGCGCGGTTCAGATCCAGCGTCCGCTGCGGCTGAAGCGGCGGCTGGACGGAGACCGCCTCGATTTCGATGCATGCATTGCCGCCACGATCGATCTGCGCACGGGGCTTCCGCCCGACCCGCGCGTGCACGCCGTTCTCGGTCGCAGGCAGCGCGACCTCTCGGTGCTGGTGTTGCTCGACCTGTCGCAGTCCACCAACGACCTCGTGCCGGGCGCGGACACCACGGTTCTCGAGCTGGAGCGGGAAGCGACCGCGCTGCTCGCCGACGCGATGGATCGGATCGGCGACAGCTTCGCCATTCACGGCTTCGCTTCGAACGGCCGGCACGACGTCGGCTACTTCCGCTTCAAGGACTTCGACCGGCCTTACGGGGAGCTGGCGAAGTCTCGACTGGCGGGCATGACCGGGCAGCTTTCCACGCGCATGGGCACGGCGCTGCGCCACGCGGGACGGTACGTGAGCGAGCGGCGCGCCCACAAGAAGCTGGTGCTGCTCATTACAGATGGCGAGCCCTCCGACATCGATGTCCACGACTCGCAATACCTGGTGCACGACGCGAAAAAGGCGGTCGACGAGCTGTCGCGCGACGGGATCTACAGCTATTGCATGAGCCTCGATCCGAAGGCCGACCGTTACGTCTCCCGCATCTTCGGCGCGCGCAATTACATGGTGCTGGATCACATCCGCAGGCTGCCCGAGAAGCTGCCGATGTTGTACATGAGGGTGACGAATTAGCGGGCAGATGCCGCTCCGCGCTGACGGAGTGCGCGTCAAGCGTGCCGGGAGTCGAGGTCGAGCCGCTGCAGAAATCCCAGCAGCAGACGGCGGACTTCCTCCGGCCGTTCCTGCTGCACCCAGTGCCCGGCGCCGTCGAGCAGATGGCAGCCAAGCATGCGCGTGCACGCAGTCTGTTGCATCGTTTCGACCGCGCCGGGTACCTGGTACACGCCCCAGTCGCTGCGGCCGGCGATGAACATCGACGGCACGTCGATCGTGCGGCCGGAAAACAGCTTCATCTCTCCTGCGTGCTTCGGATCCGTCCTGCAGCGGTACCACTGCAGCCCGCCCTGGAAACCGATTCGTTCGTATTCCCCGCTGTACACGGCAAGCTCGTCGTCTGGCAGCCACTTGCACGCCGCGATTTCGGCGGGCGCAGGCATTTCCGGCGCCACCGTCTCGGCCATGTTCTTGTCGAGGTCCATGATGTAGTAAGCAGGCATTTTCGCCAGCTCGCCCGCACCCCAGGATCCGAGGCGGAAGGGCTTGTTGGCTTTCCAGTCCGCGCTCTTCATGTGGTAGTAGGCACGCAGAAAAGCGTGCACGCCCTGCGGGCTGTGCCACATGTCGTCGTTCGCCTCGCGCGTCGAGTAGTACCACTGGTAGTGCTTGCGCGGGCGGGGCAGCGCCGCCAGTTCGCCGTGGACGCCGGCAGCAGTAGAAGCCTGCTCGGCAGTTTCGGCGGCGGCTACGCCGTCTGCAGTGTCGAATGGCAGGGTGGGGGGGCCGGCAAACGGTGCGCTCATCAGCGTCACCGAGCGGAACACGTCCGGCCTGATCAGCGCGCCCCACGCCGCGACCGGCGAGCCGAAGTCGTGGCCGATGACTGCCGCGACCGAACGGTAACCGAGCGCGAAGACGAGCGCCAGCGCATCCTGTACCAGATTCGGCATCCGAAACGACGCGACGTCGCCGTCGTACTCGGCATCCCAGCCGGTGGTGCGCCCATAGCCCCGCTGGTCGGGCGCGACCACGTAGTATCCGGCGCTTGCGAGCGCTGGCATCACTTTGCGCCAACTGTAAGCGAGTTCCGGAAAACCGTGGAGCAGCAGGACACAGGGCCGGCCCCGGGTTTCGAAGCCGGCCTCCAGGACATGCATCGTGAGCCCGTTGACGCCGGTCACGAAGCGCGAGCGTATGCCTGCGGGGAGAGCGGCCTTGCCGTACGCAACATTTCCGACCATTTCTTCTCCGTTGACTGTCCG
>DASRFY010000046.1:0-17459 GCA_035651315.1 Burkholderiales bacterium | reverse complement strand
GACGATCTTTTCCGTTCCCGCGATCTGCGCGCGCAGCGAGGCCTCCTGTATTGCGCTGGCGACGACGTTCGCGGTGAGCGTCAGATAGGTCGCTTCCAACTGGAAACGGTGGAATTCCGCCTGCGCCTCGAGCGACTCGATCGAGCGCCGGGTTCCTCCGAACACGTCCGGCATGTAGGCGACGCCGACCTGGGCGGTATAGAGATTGAAAATCGGCGCTCCCGTGACCAGTGTCGGGGCAAGGGTGCCGGTAGCGTTCTTCTGGCGGCTGGGCGAGAAGGCGGCCTGTGCCGTGGG
This sequence comes from Burkholderiales bacterium, assembly GCA_035651315.1. Classification (GTDB taxonomy): domain Bacteria; phylum Pseudomonadota; class Gammaproteobacteria; order Burkholderiales; family Eutrophovitaceae; genus DASRFY01. The sequence goes on along the minus strand of DASRFY010000046.1, from coordinate 17,162 downwards.
ATACAGGGCGCCCCTTTGCGCGTCCAAATTCTCCATGGCCTGCCGCAACGCGGCTTCCGCGGCGTTGACGTCCGGGTTCGCCTTCAGCGCCACCTCGATCAGGCGATTGAGTTCCTGCGAGTGGAACAGCGTCCACCACTGCGCGGGAATATCCAATCCCTGCACGAAGCGCTGCGCGTCGCCGCCGGCAATGTCCGCCGCAGCCGTCTGGGCCGATAAAGGTTCCCGCGTGTAGCCGGAAACGCCCGGCGCGGCTGGACGGTGATAATCGGGGCCGAGCGTGCAACCGGAGAGCAGCGCGAACGCGCTCACAGCCACGCGCGCCGCACTCCACGCGCCTCCGGTATCGTTTGCCCGACCGCTGCGACGAATCGAGCGCCTGTGCCTCGGAATGGAGAATCGCGCGATCCTCTTGAACGGTCTCCGGGGCCCGCGCACGAGCGGCATGAGTGGTTCCCCTGCGATCACCGGGCTTCACCGGTTTGCATCTGCAGCGCGGCGCGTTTCGCCCGGCGCGAGAAGATCTCGATCAGCACCGGAAGCACGATCAGGATCAGCACAGGGGCCAGCAGGATGCCGCCCACCACAACCAGGGCGAGCGGCTTCTGCACCTGCGAGCCGATGCCGGTGGAGATGGCCGCCGGCAACAGGCCGACGCATGCCGTGATGCAGGTCATCATGACCGGCCGCATCTGGACGTCGCAGGCGCGCACAACGGCTTCCGTGCGCGGCAGGCCGTCGGCGATCAGCATGTTGTAGTAGGACAGGACGATGATCCCGTCCATGGCTGCGATGCCGAACAGCGCGACGAAGCCGATCGCGGCCGACACGCTGAACGGCGTGCCGGTGACGTATAGCGCGAAAATACCGCCGATCAACGCCATCGGCATGACGCTGGCCGCCAGCAGGGTGTCCGTGAATGAAGAGAAATTGAAGTACAACAGAGTGCATATGAGTACGAGGCTCAGAGGCACGACGACGGCGAGCCGCTGCAGCGCATCCTGCAGCTCGCCGAACTCGCCCGCCCATTCCAGCCGATAGCCGGCGGGGATGCGGACCTGCTTCGAGATCTTTTCCTGTGCTTCGATCACCGCGCTGCCCAGGTCGCGTCCGCGGACGCTGAACTTGATCGGAACGTAACGCTGCTGCTGCTCGCGATAGATGAACGAGGCACCGGAAACGAGGCTTACCTTGGCAACATCGCCCAGGGGAATCTGGACGATGCCGTTGCCGCCGGGATTCGGGGCCCCGATGGTGACGCGCCGGATTGCGTCCAGGCTCTGCCGGTACTGCGGTGCGAGCCGAACGACGATAGGGAAATGGCGATCGCCACCTTCCTCGTAGAGGTCGCCTGCCTGCTGTCCGCCGATCGCCGCCTGGATGGTGGCGTTGACATCCCCGGGAGTCACGCCATAACGGGCGGCGCGAGCGCGGTCGACGTCGATCTTCACGGTCGGCTGGCCGAGGGAATTGAACACCGCGAGATCGGTGATTCCCGGCACATCGGCCATTACGTTCTTGATGTGCTCGGCGGTTTTCGCAAGCGTCTCCAGGTCGTTGCCGAACAGCTTGACGGAGTTCTCTCCCTTGACGCCCGATGCGGCCTCCTCGACATTGTCTTCGATGTTCTGGGAAAAATTGAATTCCACGCCCGGGAACCGGGCCTCCAGCACGCCGCTCACCTGCTTCGTAAGCTTCGCCTTGTCCATGCCGCTCGGCCAGGTGTCGAACGGCTTGAGGGGCACGTAGAACTCGGCGTTGAAGAAACCTGTCGCGTCGGTCCCGTCGTCCGGCCGGCCGTGTTGCGAAATTGCAGTGACCACTTCGGGAAAGCTCTTGATGAGCTTGCGCATGCGATTGACGTACCCGTTTGCCTCCTCGAGGGAAATAGACGGCGGCATCGTCGCCCGGATCCAGAGGTTGCCTTCCTCGAGCTTGGGCAGGAACTCCAGGCCCAGGTGCCACGCCGCCAGGGCCGCGAGCAGCGCCAGCATCGCTCCCCCGCCGAGGGTCAGGATCCGGTTTGCGAGCGCGAATTCGAGCGCCAGGCGATAGATGCGTCGCATGCCGCGAACGGCCGGGGTTTCGGTTTCTTCGGTCTTCTCCGAGAGAAGAAAGGCGCTCAGGGCGGGAGATACGGTGAATGTCGCAACGAGCCCGCCGGCGATCGCGTACGCGTACGTCTTCGCCATCGGGCCGAAAATGTGTCCCTCCACGCCGGAGAGCGTGAACAACGGCAGGAAGCCGGCGATGATGAGCGCGGCGGAGAAGAAGATCGCCCGGTTCACCTCGGTGGCCGCATTGGCGATCACCGCGAATTTTCCGTGCAGCTCGATGTTCGATCGGAGGTGCCGCCGCACCGCCGGGCCGAAGTCGCGTTGCTCCGCGCGCTCCGTCATATGCCTGAATATGTTTTCGACCATGATCACGGTGGCATCCACGACGAGGCCGAAATCGATGGCGCCCACCGAGAGCAGGTTGGCCGATTCGCCCCGCAGCACCAGGATGGTGATGGCGAAAAACAGCGCGAACGGGATGGTCGCGGCGACGACGATCGCGCTGCGCAGATTGCCGAGGAAAAGCCACTGCACGAAGAAGATCAGCACGATGCCGACGATCATGTTGTGCAGCACGGTGCGGGTGGTGACGTGGATCAGTTCGGTGCGGTCATAGATCTTTTCGACGCGCACGCCGGGCGGCAGCATGCCGGAGTTGTTGGTCTTCTCGATCTCGGCCCTGACGCGCTGCAGGGTCGGCAGGCTCTGCTCACCGCGGCGCATGAGAACGATGCCCTCGACGATGTCGTCATCGTCGTCCTGGCCGGCGATTCCCAGCCGTGGCTGATGACCGATGCTCACCGTCGCCACGTCGCCCAGCAGGACCGGGGTGCCGCTGCTCGACGTCAGCATGGTGTTGCGCAGGTCGTCCATGGAGTGGACCAGTCCGACCCCGCGCACCACGGCCGACTGCGGCCCGATGTTCACGGTCTGGCCGCCGACATTGCTGTTGCTGTTATTGAGGACCTGCAGCACCTGGGGCAGGGAGAGACCGTATCCGATCAGCTTGTTGAGGTCGACCGTGACCTCGTACGTCTTCGACTTGCCACCCCAGCCGTTGACGTCGATCACCCCGGGCACCGCCTTGAAGCGGCGCTCTAGAATCCAGTCCTGAATGGTCTTTAGGTCCGTTGCCGAATAGCCCGGCGGGCCGACGATGCGGTAGCGGTAGATTTCGCCGATCGGACTCCACGGCGAGATCTGCGGCTGCGCGTTGTTGGGCAGGCTCGGCAACTGGGACAATCGGTTGATGACCCACTGCTCGGCCTGCTGGTAGGTGAAGTCGTAGGTGAACTGCAGTTTCACGTCCGAGAGGCCGAACAGGGAGATGGTGCGGATGGCGGCCAGATTCGGTATGCCGGCCATCTGGACCTCGATCGGTATGGTGACGTAGCGTTCGATCTCTTCCGCCGACTGCCCCGCGGTCTGGGTGACGATGTCCACCAGCGGTGGCACCGGATCGGGATAGGCTTCGATATTGAGATTGACGAAGCTGACCAACCCCGCGCAAAGCAGGACGAGCAGCACAATGAGCATCAGCACCCGTTGCTTGAGTGCGAATACCACTATGGTGTTCACGTTCTCGTTCCTGGCGGACGCCGAAGCAGGGTGGTCACGGGGCTGCCCGTTGGATCAATCGCGCTTGGCGGCTCGGTCGATGAACAATGCCCCGCTGGTGACGATGCGCTCTCCTTCCGTCAGTCCGGAGAGGACCTCGACCAAGCCGTTGGCTGCGCGTCCGGTGACGATCGGCCGCGACACGATGGAGCCGTCCTTCTGAACGACCCAGACCCGTGCCTCGGATCCTTCGTGCACGATCGCATCTTCCGGAACGCCGGGCGCGGCCGTCTCCTGATCGGTGAAGATGCTGAAGCTCGCGAACATCTCCGGCTTGAGCAGCCCGTCCAAGTTTTCGACCTCCGCGCGCACGGCCAGTCTGTGGGTGTTCGGGTCGATCGCCGACGCGACGTAAGTGAGCTTGGCTTTGAACACCCGTCCCGGCAGGGCCAGCACGTGCACTTCGACCGGCTCTCCGAGCCGCATCAAGGGCGCGTCCGGTTCACGCACATTGGCGACCAGCCACACCGTCGACAGGTCGCCGATCGAATAGACGGGGGTCGTTCCGCCCGCCTGGATGTATTGGCCGCGACCCACTTGCCGGTCGATCACCCTTCCACTGATCGGCGCCTGCACATAGGCCACGGGGTTTATCCTCTGGGCATCCTCCAGCGCGTCGATCTCGGCATCCGTCATTCCCAGAATGCGCAGCCGGTTGCGAACCAGGGCAAGCGTGGTCTGCGCCGAGCGCAGATTGTTTTGCGCCGTGATCAACTCGGTCTGGCTCTGCTGCCAGTCCTGAAGTGCCCCCGCCTTGGCTTCGTACAAGGCATGCTTGCGCTGTTCATTGGTCTGCGCCATCGCCACTTGGGAGCGAGCGGTATTGACCGCGGCAGCAGCCGAAATCAGATCGTTCTGCCCCTGTACGAACTCGGTGGCCTCGACGGCGAGCAAGGCGGCGCCCCGTCTGACGTAGTCGCCCTGATTGGCGATGATCTTCGCCACGCGACCGGAGTAGGGAGAAAATACCGGCGTTGTCTTCTCCGCGTTGATCGCGATCTTGCCGTCCGTTATGCGTTCGGTCCGGAACTTCATTGTCGACACGGTCGCGATCGTGAGGCTTGCCATCTGCTCCGGAGTGGGGCGGAAAGCGCCGGCGGGAGAGGCCGGCCTGGAGCTGGATTCGGCGGACTTGGCGAACAACTGCGCACCCATCGATCCCAGACGGAATACTGCAATGACGACGAGCGCGGCGACGAAAACGATCAGAAGCTGCGTGCGCCGCGGCAATGCGCGCAAAGTCTGGAAGGAAGGCGTCGATCTGTTTTCCTGCATGGGTGTGGTACCGTTCGTGGCGCGACCGCGGCTAAGGCGGCAACGCAGGCCTTCGGCAATCCGGCGCTCGGAGCGTGTCCCCAGCCCCGCTGCCTGCAGCACGGCACTGCCTCGCGGCAAGGCCGAAAACGTCCGACCCGGCACGCGGTTTTTGAAGCGGGAGACGCAGCGGTCCGCTTCCGTTACAGCGGCCGGTTGCGGCCTGGTTTACTCGATGGATCCTCTTCGTGTCTCAGCTGTCCCTGCCGCCTCGCCGGGCCTGCCGATATCGAACTGCGGTGTCCTGAAATTTCAAAAATATATCCCCGGTTCCTTACTGCAGCCTTTCAGCACGATTTCCTCTTGCCGCGGCGTGCCGCCGAGAAAAGGCCCGGCGTGGCCGCTGTGTTGGCGCTGCGTTCTGGCTGCGACGCTCGACGCCGTTTCGCACTGCGAACGATGCTATGGCGGCGTCCGGTTGATTGACGGCAGAGCATCCACGAGAATTGCTCTCCCCGCCCCAATGAGCCAGGGGAGAAAGCGCAGCCGAACCGATGAGCACCGCCGCCACGCTGCAGGAGGTTTTGAAACCGCTGTTTCCGGGCCTGATGGGAATACGGCTGACCGAAGTCACGCCGCAGCGGGTGGTCGCCGCGATGGAAGTGCGCCCGGACCTGTGCACCACCGGCGGAGTCCTGCACGGTGGCGCGATCATGGCGTTCGCCGACACCCTCGGCGCCGTCGCGACGGTCGCCAACCTGCCCGAGGGCGCGCGCACCACGACCATCGAATCGAAGACCAATTTTCTCGGCGCGGCGCCGGCGGGCAGCCGGGTGACGGGAGAATGCACGCCGCTGCATCGCGGCCGCACGACGATGGTGTGGCAGACGCTGGTCAAGTCCGAGCGCGGCAAGCTGTGCGCGGTGGTCATCCAGACGCAGCTGGTGCTGCCGGCCTGAATGCGATCGAAGGCGGGGACGCCGTCGTCCTTTATCCGCTGTACTCGTTCGTCGGCGACTGGATGATCTGGTTCCAGATCCTGACCGGACGAATCCGGTTCTGAGTTCGGCGCCCGCGCGCCGTTGCTTCCCTACGCTGCGGCGAGCTTCGTCTGCTCGGCTTCTTCCGCCGCCCGCGTCGCCGCACCGAGCAGTTCCGGGTCGTTGCGCGCCAGCGCGGGCGCGTCGGAGAGCATTCTGCGCCAGGTGCGCGCGCCGGGGCGGCCGTGATACAGGCCGAGCATGTGACGTGCGATCGCGCGCAACGGCGTGCCTGCCGCGACCTCCGCGCGCGCGTAGCCGGCCATCGCCGCGGCGATCTCGGCGCGCGGGCACGGGTGCGTTCCGAACAGTTGCGCCTCGAGCAGCGCGAGCAGATGGGAGTCGTGGTAGGCGGCGCGGCCGAGCATGACGCCGTCGGCGTGCGCGAGCTGGGCGGCGGCCTGCGCGACCGAGACGATGCCGCCGTTGACGACGATTTCGAGCTCCGGGAATTCCCGCTTCAGCAGCCACGCATATTCGTACTTGAGCGGGGGGACCTGGCGGTTGTCCTTCGGCGACAGGCCCTTGAGGATGGCGTTGCGCGCGTGGACGAGGAAAGTGCGACAACCTGCGCGCGCCACCGTCTCGACGAAACGGCGCACGAAGTCGAATGCCTCGATCGAGTCGATGCCGAGGCGATGCTTGACCGTCACCGGAATTCCGGCCGCGTCCTGCATTGCTTTCACGCAGTCGGCTACCAGCGCCGGTTCGGCCATGAGGCAGGCGCCGAAGGCGCCGTGCTGCACGCGCTCGGAGGGGCAGCCGCAGTTGAGATTGATCTCGTCGTAGCGCCACTGGCTGCCGAGCCTGGCGCAGTGTGCGAGCGCCTCGGGTTCGCTGCCGCCGAATTGCAGCGCGACCGGATGCTCCGGCGCCGAGAAGCGCAAATGCCGGTCGACGTCGCCATGCGTAAGCGCGCCGCTGGTCACCATCTCGGTATAGAGCACCGCGTGCGGCGCGAGCAGCCGGAAGAAATAGCGGCAGTGCCGGTCCGACCAGTCCATCATCGGCGCGGTGCACAGCCTGTGCTCGATCGGTTTCATTCGGGCGGGATTGGCCGGGGCGATGAACTGCGCGCGGCGCAGAGGACGCGGTCAGTGGAAGAGATATTCGAGCTTGAGCCCGTAGATCGACAACGCGCTCGAAGGCTGGAACACCGTCGTCGGGCCGAGACCATTTGCGACCTCGTTCACCTGCGCCTCGTTCGACTTGCTGAACCGGAAGCTGTCGTAATAGGCAAGCAACTGCCAACTGGCGCTGAAGCGATAGCCGATGTTGCTGTACACCGAAAGCTGTCTCCCAGGCTGCAGCGACGGATTGGAATCGAATCCGATCTGGTCGAGGTGCGCATTCTCGCGCGCCCACACCGGGTACTTGAGGCCGATGCCGGCCAGCCAGCCGGTGGGATCGCGGGTGCCGGATTCGATCCCGCCGCGCAGATAGGCGATGTAGTAGTCCTCCTTCTGCACCGCGGTGAGCTGGCGGCGCCAGGCGTCGAGCCCCAGCCCCAGCACGCCGTCGACATAACCCGGTTTGGACGCCTTGCGCCAGCGCAACTGCAGCTCGTTGTCCAGCCCCGCGTAATTGGTGGTGCCCTGCAACGGCGCGTTGCCGAACAGCGTCGCGCCCTGGTAGTTGACATTGCCGGCCCACAGCTTGCCGCGGTAGGCGAACACGGCGCCCGCATCGCGCTCCTGCATGTAGCCCAGACCGAGCGCGAAAATCGGTCCGGTTTCGGTGACAGCGGGCGTGGTGTTTTCGCGCCAGTCGAGATACTCGACGCCCGCGCTCAGGGACATCTGCGCTGCGGCGACACCCGGCAGGAACGCGACCAGGAAGAAGAGGGCGAGCGCGGGAGTTTTCATCGTGCGTGGATTAGAGGGCACGGTCCGGAATTCTCCGCGTGCGCGGGCGAGCGTCAATCGCGCCGCGCGGGCGCCAGTCGCGCGAGCGCGGACCTTACGGCGATGGCCACCAGCAGCGATTTCAACGCGCCATAGACGACGTCGGCGGGAAAATGCGCGCCGAGGTAGACCCGCGACAGGCATACGGCCAGCACATAGAGCGCGATCGCGGTGCGCGCCGCGGCATTACGCAGCACCGTCCAGAGTACCGCGCCGGTCAGCATCGCGAACGAGGCGTGCCCGCTCGGCAGGCTGTGATGGGTTTCCGGCTCGCCGATCACCGTGAAGCTGCCTGCGGGCAGCGCCGCAGGCGGGCGCGGGAAATCGAGCGCCGATTTTATCGACATCACCAGCAGACCGTCGATGAGATAGCCGATCGCGTAGGTGGCGAGCGCGAGCAGCCACAGCCGCGCGCCGGGCAATGCCGCTTCCCGCGTGCCGGCCAACCAGGTGACCAGCGCCAGCGCGGCGAGATAGACGGGAAAGCGTCGGTGATCGCCGGCCCAGGTGAGCGCAGCCATCGCCTGGTCGAGCCACGTCGCATGCCAGCCGTTGATCGCGTGGAACAGCGCGACGTTCAGCCCGCCCCAGTCGTACAGGATGCCTTTCACCGGCCGGTTCTCAGTGCGCGAGCGCCCAGCCGAGCAGGCCGAGCCCGCCGGCCGCGGAGCAGGCCGCCACGACCAGCAGCCAGCGCTTGCGGGTGAGCGCGGTGATCGAGGCGAGCGAAATCGCGATCTGGATCAGCGTCATCGCCTGCTCCAGGCGATGCAGCGGGTGCATTGCGCGCTCGCTCTTCTCGTTGGCCTTGTGGGATTCCTCGTCGAGCGCTTCGGCTTGTGCCTTGATCGCCTTCTTCTCCTGGTCGTAGCGGCGCGCTTCCTTGTTGTAGAACTCGACCTGCGCCGGGTCCCTGCTCAGCCGCGCCGCCAGCTCGGCAAGGTGGCCCTTGGTGCTCTTCGACTGGTAATAGTTCCACTGGTCCGAGGCTTCCGCCTTTTTCAGCACCGCCTCGTTCTTGTACAGCATCGCTTCGTTCTGCGTGGCCGCGCCCATGTAGGCCGTGACTGCGCCGATGGTGGAAAGCACCGCGGTGAAGATGGCGACCTGCTGCGCGAGCCCCGGACCGCGATGCGCCTCGTGTTCCACGGCGTGCTCGTGCGCGCCGTGTACGTGCATGTGCTGCTCCGACATGTTTTCGAGTCTCCTGGTTCGATTGCGTGAACTATAGTCGTTCGTGAAGACGCGCGAGCATGCCGTCCGTGCCGCGGCGGCTGCGCGTTTTCATGTGCGCAGCGCGAGGCCCGCGGCGGCCGCGAGGCACAGCACGCCCACCGTCCGACGCAACCAGACCGCGGGCACCGCGTGCGCAAGGCGCGTGCCGAGCGCCACCCCGGGAAGCTCGAACACCGTCACCAGCACCGCCGTCGGATAGTCGATCGCGCCGTGCAGTTGATTGCCCACCGAACCGGACAGGGCGGCGGCGATCTGTACTACTTGTCCGGTGCCCACCGCGAGCAGCGGCTCGTAGCCGCACGCGACCATCAGCGGCACCGAGAACAGCGGTCCGCCCGCCCCGGAAAACCCGGCGCCGAATCCCGCCGCGGCGCCGAGCCCGAAGAGTGCGGCCCGGCTGCGGGCTGCCGGAGGCGCAGTTGCGCGGGCGCGCGACACGGGCAGCAGAACGTACAACCCCGCGGCAAGCACGATCGCGGCGACGGCGAACTGCAGCGCCGCGGGGCGCGTCGCGGAGGCGGCGAGCGCTCCGGTGGCGCTCAGCAGAAACGCTCCCGCGCACACCGGCAACGACACCGCCCAGTCGATGCTGCCGCGGCGCCGGAACAGCCAGGCGCCCGCCACTCCCGTGAACAGGAAGGAGAACAGCGCGCTGGCGGTCGCGGCGTGGACCGGTAATCCGGCGAACGCGATCAGCGCCGGGATGAGCAGCACGCCGCCCACCCCGGCCGAACCGATGAACACCCCGACCGCGAAGGAGCTGGCGGCAAGAATCAGATGCCCGAACATCCCCGCGGGGCGAACCGGGCAATGGAAACAAAAAAGGCGCACCGGCGTGCGCCTTTCGACCCTGCGCGCGCGTCAGCCACCCCTGACCTCCTGCCGTTGCTCGCCGAGGCCGTCGATGCCCAGACGCATCGTGTCGCCGGACTTGAGAAACACCGGGTTCGGCTTCATGCCCAGGCCGACGCCGGGAGGCGTGCCGGTGGTCACCACGTCGCCGGGCAGCAGCGTGAAGCAGTACGACAGGTAGGACACCAGCTTCTTGACGTCGAAGATCATGGTATTGGTATTGCCGGTCTGCATGCGCTTGCCGTTGACGTCCAGCCACATCGCGAGATTCTGCGGATCGGCGATCTCGTCCCTGGTGACCAGCCATGGGCCGAGCGGCCCGAAGGTGTCGAAGCCCTTGCCCTTGTCCCAGGTGGGACCGCGCTCGAGCTGCCATTCCCGCTCGGAGACGTCGTTGCAGATCGTGTAGCCGGCCACGTATTTGAGCGCGTCGGCCTCGGAGACGCTCTGCGCCGTCCTGCTGATGACGAAGGCGAGCTCGACTTCCCAATCGCCTTTCTTCGATCCCTTGGGCAGGATCACGGCGTCGTTCGGGCCGCAGATCGACGTGGTCGCCTTCATGAACACCACCGGCTCCTTCGGGATCGGCATGTTCGATTCCCTGGCGTGGTCGGAATAGTTCAGGCCGATCGCCACCAGCTTGGAGACGCCGGCGATCGGCGAACCGAGGCGCGGATTGCCCGAAACCCTCGGCAGTGCGTTCACGTCGAGCGCGCGCAGCTTGGCGAGCCCCTCGTCGGTCACCGTGCCGGCGTCGATGTCGCGCACGTGCCCGGAAAGGTCGCGGATGCCGCCTTGCGCATCCAGAATCCCCGGTTTTTCCTTGCCGGCTTCACCGTAACGTACGAGTTTCATTGTTCTCTCCCGCTGTTGAATGCTGGAACCTTTAACCACAGAGACACAGAGGCACAGGGAAAATCCGGATTAACCACCAAGACACCAAGGAAGTCGTAAAAGCCGGGTTTCCGGGTTTCTTGGCGTCTTTGTGCCTTGGTGGTGATATATCGCTTTGGAAGTTCTCTGCGTCTCTGTGCCTCTGTGGTGAAAGCGTTCAAATCGTGATGCCGCCGTCGATGACGACCGTTTGCCCGGTCATGAAGCGCGATTCGTCCGAGGCGAGGTAGACCGCGAGCTCGGCGATCTCCGCCGCGTCTGCGAGCCTGCCCATCGGCTGGCGGGCGACGAAGTCCGCGCGCGCCTTCTGCTCGTCGCCCAGCGCCTTGATGCGTTCGCCGAGGCTGGGCGTGTCCACCGTGCCGGGACAGATGGCGTTGACCCGAATGCCCTTCCTCACGTAGTCGATCGCGAGCGACTTGGTCATGCCGATGACCGCCGCCTTGCTGGCGCCGTACACGAAGCGGTTCGGGATGCCCTTGAGCGAACCCGCCACCGAGGCGACGTTGATGATCGAGCCCCCGCCGCCGGCGAGCATTTTCGGCAGAAAGCTGCGGATCACCACATAGTGGCTGCGCACGTTGAGCCGGAACGAAAAGTCCCAGTCCTTGTCGGTGCATTCCAGGATCGTGCCGTGATGGACGAAGCCGGCGCAGTTGAACAGCACGTTCGGCGCGCCGATCTCGGCGGCGAGGCTCTGCACCGCCGCGTCGTCGAGCACGTCGAGCCTGCGCGTCTCGATGCCGGGCGTGCCCTCCAGCTCGGCGAGCTTCGCCTCGTTGACGTCGGTGGCGATCACGGCTGCGCCTTCGCGCGCGAACGCCAGCGCGGTCGCGCGGCCGATGCCTTGCGCGGCGGCGGTGAGAAAGGCGCGCTTGCCGTTCAGTCTTCCGGCCACTGGGCTCCTCCCGGGGAGTTTCTGCTTGTTCGGAAAGGGCGGTATTTTGCCACAGCGGCGCGCGGATCTTTTCCGGATGTAACGCTCGCCGCGCCCCTTCCGCGTCCAGGGCAATTCCATTAGACTCGGACGCAAGTACGAGTAGCGCAAAACATCAAAGAGGGGGAGAGGAATGGAACACTCTATTGTTCCATTGATCCGTGCGTTCTTCGCCGAGACCGCACCAGGCTTCCGCCGTTTGCCGCCGGGGTGAACATGGCCTCGGTCGCGCTCAAGCAGGTTCGCAAGATTTTCGGCAGCACCGAGGTCATTCACGGCGTGGACGTGTCCATCGCCGACGGCGAGTTCGTCGTCCTGGTCGGCCCCTCCGGTTGCGGCAAGTCCACGCTGCTGCGCATGATCGCCGGGCTGGAGGAGATCACGGCCGGCGAAATTCGCATCGCCGACCGGGTGGTCAACACGATTCCGCCCAAGCAGCGCGACATCGCGATGGTGTTCCAGAACTACGCGCTGTATCCGCACATGACCGTGTTCGACAACATGGCCTTTTCCATGAAACTCGCCGGCAGGAGCCGGCAGGAGATGGAACAGCAGGTGGACAGGGCGGCGAAGATCCTGGGGTTGACCGAGTATCTCGAGCGCTACCCGCGCCAGCTCTCCGGCGGGCAGCGCCAGCGCGTGGCGATGGGCCGCGCCATCGTGCGCGATCCGCAGGTGTTCCTGTTCGACGAGCCGCTGTCCAACCTGGACGCCAAGCTGCGCGTGCAGATGCGCACCGAGATCAAGGAGCTGCACCAGCGGCTGCAGACCACCTCGATCTACGTCACGCACGACCAGATCGAAGCCATGACCATGGCCGACAAGATCGTGGTGATGAACGGCGGGCGCGTCGAGCAGATCGGCTCGCCGCTCGAGCTCTATGACGATCCGGCCAATCTTTTCGTGGCCGGCTTCATCGGCTCGCCGGCGATGAATTTCCTGAAGGGCAGGCTCACCACCAACGGAGTGGGCCGCGGCGTGGAGATCGAGGCCGGCTGCGTGCTGCCCGCTCCCGACACGCGCGAGCCGGACGGGCGGGAAGTGGTGGTCGGCGTGCGGCCGGAGCACTTCGGCATCGGCGAACCCTGCGTGCAGGCGGAGGTCGTGGTGGTCGAGCCGACCGGCGCCGACACCCAGGTCTATTGCCGGCTCGCGGGGCGCGAAGTGACCGCGGTGTCCCGCGAGCGCCACACTTTCCGTCCCGGCGACCGCATTCAGCTCAAGCCGCAGCGCGGGAAGAGCTATCTGTTCGATCCGGCATCCGGCGGCCGGCTCCAGTAAGGTATCGATTTCCCCGGGGGTGCGAGATGAGCACGGTGAGCCGTCGAGATTTTCTCAAGCTGTCGGCCGGGGCCACGCTGGCCGGGCTGGTGCCGGCAGAGCAGGCGGCCGCGCAGCGACTCTCGTTCCGGCCCGAGCGTGGGGCGAAGCTGCGCGTGCTGCGCTGGAAGCGCTTCGTGCAGGGAGATGAAGACCAGTGGCTCGCCAACAGCAGGAAGTTCGGCGAGAAGACCGGGGTCGAGGTCACGGTCGAAAGCGAGAACTGGGAAGACCTGCGCCCCAAGGCGGCGGTGGCGGCGAACGTCGGCAGCGGCCCCGACATCATCATCGGCACGAACGACGACGCGCACCAGTATCCGGACAAGCTCAGCGACGTGTCCGACGTGGCCGAATATCTCGGCAGGAAATACGGCGGCTGGTACGAACTCGCGCGCCAGTACGCCACCGTGGGTACACGCTGGATCGGCATTCCCATGGGGGCCGGCGCGAGCGCGATCGTCTACCGCAACAGCCATGTCAAGGCCGCCGGATTCGACGGCATCCCGAAGGACACCGACGGCTTCCTGAAGCTGTGCCAGGCGCTGAAGGCGAGGGGCACGCCGGCGGGAATGGCGCTCGGGCATGCCACCGGCGACGCCAACATCTGGTGCCACTGGCTGATCTGGGCGCACGGGGCGAAGCTGGTGGACGAGAACAACCGGGTGGCGATCAACTCGAAACAGACCGTGATGGCGCTCGAGTACGCCAGGAAACTGTACGACACCTTCGTGCCGGGCACGCTGTCCTGGCTGGATCCGAGCAACAACAAGGCATTTCTCGCCGGGGACATCAGCCTCACCACCAACGGCGTGTCCATCTACTACGCGGCGAAAAATGCCTCCGATCCGAAGGTCAAGGCGATGGCGGACGACATCTACCACGCCAACATGCCGATCGGACCGGTGGGCAAGCCGACTGAAATGGGGCTCGCCTTTACCGCGGTGCTCTTCCGCTACAGTCCGTATCCGCAGGCGGCCAAGGAATATCTGCGTTTCATGTGGGAAAAGGAGCAGTACGAGCCCTGGATGGAAGCGTCGCTGGGGTTCGTGACGCAGCCTCTTCGCGCCTACGAGGCGGCGCCGGTGTGGAAGTCCGATCCCAAGCGTTTCGCCTATCGCGACTCGGTGAAGTACATGCTGCCCAATGGCTGGCCGGGTACGCTCGGGGCAGCTTCGGCGGCGGCGATGGCGGACTTCATCGTCGTCGACATGGTGGCCCAGGCTGCAACCGGATCGTCCTCGATCCAGGACGCAATCCGCACGGCCGAGCAGCGGGCCAAGCGCTATTACCGGTGACCCATGAGGCACGAGGTGCGAGGCGCGGGGCCCGGAACCGAGCAATGAACGCGTTCGGCCGCCTGTCCGACAGCAGGAATTTCCTCGGACTGCTGTTCATGCTGCCCGCGGCCGTGATTCTCATCCTGTTTCTCACCTATCCCCTGGGCCTGGGCGTGTGGCTCGGCTTCACCGACGCCAAGGTCGGACGCGGCGGCGAGTGGATCGGACTCGAGAACTACGAGTACCTGATCACCGACAGCGTGTTCAAGCTCTCGGTGTTCAACACCTTTCTCTACACCGCGGTGGCGAGCGCGATCAAGTTCGCGCTCGGGCTGTGGCTCGCGCTGCTGCTGAACAAGAGCATCCCGCTCAAGTCCTTCATCCGCGCGATCGTGCTGCTGCCGTTCATCGTTCCCACCGTGCTGTCGGCGATCGCGTTCTGGTGGATCTACGACGCGCAGTTCTCGATCGTGAGCTGGGTGCTGACCAGGCTGGGCCTGATACACCAGTACATCGATTTCCTCGGCGAGCCGAACTGGGCGCGCGCCTCCACCATCATCGCCAACATCTGGCGCGGCGTGCCTTTCGTCGCCATCTGCCTGCTCGCCGGCCTGCAGACGATTCCTCCTTCGCTCTACGAAGCGGCGGCGATCGACGGCGCCACGCCGTGGCAGCAGTTCCACAACGTCACCCTGCCCATGCTCACTCCTATCATCGCGGTGGTGATGACGTTCTCGGTGCTGTTTACCTTCACGGACTTCCAGCTGATCTGGGTCCTGACCCGCGGCGGCCCGATCAACGCCACCCACCTCATGGCCACGCTTTCCTTCCAGCGCGCCATTCCGGGCGGAGCGCTGGGCGAGGGCGCCGCGATCGCGACCGCGATGATTCCGTTCCTTCTGGCGGCGATCCTCTTCTCCTATTTCGGGCTGCAGAGGAGAAGATGGCAGCAGGGCGGAACCGACAAATAGGACTGAGGACCGGGCGCCGCGACCGAGTAACGGCGCGCGGGCTCTTACGACATTCACGATATTCACGGTAGTCACGACCCGATGCCAAAAGCCGAAATCCGCGAGGGAATGGCCTATCTGGAATCGCTCCCGCGGAAGTGGGTGACGGTCTATATCCCGCTCGCCGTATTTCTGTTCCTCCTCCTGTTCCCGTTCTACTGGATGACGCTGACCGCGTTCAAGCCCAACGCCGAGCTGCTGTCCTCCGAGGGCAACCCGTTCTGGATCGTGCATCCGACGCTGGAGCACTTCCGGAAGCTGTTTTTCCAGACTTCCTATCCGAAGTGGATGTGGAACACGATCCTGGTCTCGGTCATCTCCACTTTCGCTTCGCTGGCGGGCAGCGTGTTCGCCGCTTACGCGATCGAGAGGCTGCGGTTCAGCGGCTCGCGCCAGGTGGGGCTCGCGATCTTCCTCGCCTATCTGATTCCGCCCTCGATCCTGTTCATCCCGCTCGCCACCATCGTGTTCAACATCGGGATCTTCGATACCAGGTGGGCGCTGATCCTCACCTATCCGACGTTCCTGATCCCGTTCTGCACCTGGCTGCTGATGGGCTATTTCCGCTCCATTCCGTTCGAGCTGGAGGAGTGCGCGCTGATCGACGGCGCCAGCCGCTGGCAGATCCTGACCCGCATCATCCTGCCGCTCGCGGTGCCGGGGCTCATTTCCGCCGGCATTTTCGCCTTCACCCTGTCGTGGAACGAGTTCATCTATGCGCTCACGTTCATCTCCGCCTCCGAGAACAAGACCATTCCGGTGGGCGTGATCACCGAGCTGGTGGAAGGCGACGTCTATCACTGGGGCGCGCTCATGGCGGGCGCGCTGGTCGGATCGCTGCCGGTGGCGATCATGTATTCGTTCTTTGTCGAGTATTACGTCGCCGGCATGACCGGCGCGGTGAAGGAGTGAGTTTCACCACAGAGACACAGAGAAAATCCGGATTAACCACCAAGACATCAAGGCACCAAGGAAGTCGTAAAAAACGGGTTTCTGGGTCTCTTGGTGTCTTTGTGCCTTGGTGGTGATGTTTTGTTTTGGAAGTTCTCTGTGCCTCTGTGGTGGATTGTCTTTCGAAGGGATTCTTGTCAGGAACTGACCATGGCCGCCAGAAGAAAGCTGCGTTCCTACGAATGGTTCGTGCGGCCGGGCCGCGACAGCATGGTGCACCGCTCCTGGATGAAGAACCAGGGCCTGCCGCAGCACCTGTTCGACGGCCGTCCGGTGATCGGCATCTGCAACACCTGGTCGGAAGTCACGCCCTGCAACGCGCATTTCCGCGAGCTCGCGGAGCGGGTCAGGCGAGGCGTGCTGGAAGCGGGCGGCTTCCCGCTCGAATTTCCGGTGATGTCGCTGGGCGAACCGGTGATGCGCCCGACCGCGATGCTGTTCCGCAACCTCGCCTCGATGGACGTCGAGGAGTCGATCCGCGCCAACCCGTTCGACGGCGTGGTGCTGCTGATGGGCTGCGACAAGACCACGCCTTCCCTGGTGATGGGCGCGGCGTCCTGCGATCTGCCGACCGTCGGGGTGTCCGGCGGCCCGATGCTGAACGGTCGCTGGCGCGACCAGACCATCGGCTCGGGGACTCACGTGTGGAAGTTCACCGAGATGATGAAGCGGGGCGAGATGAGCGACGAGGATCTGCTCGAGGCCGAGCAGTGCATGTCGCGCTCCGCCGGCCACTGCATGACCATGGGCACCGCATCCACGATGGCGTCGATGGTGGAGGCGCTGGGGCTCGCGCTGCCGACCAACGCTGCC